>JACMJT010000607.1 GCA_014380505.1 Hyphomicrobiales bacterium
CTGAGGTTTCATGGAGCGAGTCCAAGGACATTAAAGCCCGGTCAGCCGGAACTCAACTTTCAAAAACCCTCGATCGCCCGCCCCGGTCCCCGCTCAGGTCCTCTATGATCGGGCATTCGGGCCGGCCGTCGCCGTGGCAGCGGTCAGCCAGGTGAAGCACCGCATCGCGCAAGCCCGTGAGCTTTTCGATATCGGCGTTGAGCGCCTCCGCATGGACGAGCGCGATTTTCTTGACATCGTGGCTGGCGCGCCGCCGGTTCGACCACAATTTCAGCAAGTCCCGGATGCGCTGCACCGGGAAACCCAGTTCCCGGGCACGGCGCACGAAACGCAATTTGTGTACGTCGGTTTCATCATAGCTGCGATAACTGTTTTCAGCCCTTGCGGCCGCCACGATCAGCCCTATCTCCTCATAATAGCGGATCATTTTGGCCGAGACGCCGGAGAGTTTCGCGGCTTCACCGATGTTCATAGGGACACCTCGAACATTTAACCTTGACCTTCCCATTATAGGAAGGTTTATATGTGCTGTCATCGAGCGCTTATCAAGCGAAGGATTGCGATGACACAAGCTGCCCACACCCATGCCGCCAAGGCCATCGATCCCGTCTGCGGCATGACGGTCGATCCGCACACCGCCAAGCACCGCGCCGATTTCCACGGCCGCCCCTATTATTTCTGCTCCGCCGGTTGCAAGGCCAAGTTCGAGACCAACCCGGAAAAATATCTCGATCCGGAAGCGGCGGACCCCGTGGACCCGTCCGCCACTTACACCTGCCCCATGCATCCCGAAATCCGCCAGCAAGGTCCGGGCTCCTGCCCCATCTGCGGCATGGCGCTTGAACCCTTGACGGTCACCGCCGATTCCGGCCCCAATCCCGAACTCGCCGATATGACGCGAAGGTTCTGGGTGGGCCTTGCATTGGCGGTTCCGGTCTTCGCTCTTGGAATGGGCGGCCACCTCACCGGTCTCACCATGCAGCTAGGCCAGCAAACATCGAACTGGATCCAACTGCTGCTCGCAACACCCGCCGTGCTGTGGGCGGGCTGGCCGTTCTTCGTTCGCGGCTACCAGTCGCTCCTCACCCGCAATCTCAACATGTTCACCCTGATCGCCATGGGCACCGGCGTCGCTTGGATTTACAGCCTCGTGGCGACAATGCTCCCCGATATTTTTCCCCAGGCCTTCCGCCAGCACGATGGCTCCGTCGCGGTTTATTTCGAGGCAGCCGCCGTCATCACCGTTCTGGTATTGCTGGGACAGGTGCTCGAGCTTCGTGCCCGCGATCAGACATCGGGCGCCATCAAGGCCCTCCTCGGCCTGGCGCCGAAGACGGCGCGCCGCATCGATGCAAGCGGCAACGATGAAGAGATCGCACTCGATACCATAACCGCCGGCGACTTGCTCCGCGTCCGCCCCGGCGAGAAGGTTCCCGTCGATGGCGAAATCACCGAAGGCCGCTCCTCCCTCGATGAATCCATGGTGACCGGCGAATCCATGCCGGTCGGCAAAGAGGCCGGCGCCAAGGTCATTGGCGGCACGATCAACGCCAGCGGCGGCTTTGTGATGCGCGCCGAAAAGGTGGGAAGCGAAACCATGCTCGCCCGCATTGTCCAGATGGTGGCCGATGCCCAGCGGAGCCGCGCTCCCATCCAGCGCCTCGCCGATCAGGTCTCCGGCTGGTTCGTGCCACTGGTGATCGCCGTGGCGGCACTTGCGTTCGCCGCCTGGGGCGTGTGGGGCCCGGAACCTCGCTTAGCCGATGGCCGTGTGGCGGCGGTCACCGTCCTCATCATCGCCTGCCCCTGTGCGCTGGGGCTCGCCACGCCCATGTCGATCATGGTCGGCGTGGGCCGCGGTGCGGGGGCCGGCGTTTTGATCCGTGACGCCGAAGCGCTCGAACGCATGGAGAAGGTGGACACCATCGTCATTGATAAAACCGGCACTCTCACGGAAGGCAAACCATCCCTCACCTCGATAGAAGTCGCCGATGGGAACGATGAAACCGAAATCCTTCGCCTCGCCGCCACCGTCGAACAGCTAAGTGAACATCCGCTGGCAGCCGCCATCGTTGCCACCGCCAAATCGCGCGGCATCCCAATGGGCAAGGTGGAAAAATTCGATGCGCCTTCCGGCAAGGGCGTCACCGGAACGGTGGGCGGCAAGCGGATCGCCATCGGCAATGCAAAATTCCTGGGCGAACTGAAGATCACCACCGATGCACTCGAAGCGAAGGCGGACGCCCTGCGCCGCGATGGTGCCACCGCCGTTTTCGTTGCCGTCAATGGCAAGGTGGCTGGCGTTCTTGCCATTGCCGATGGCATCAAGCCAACCACCCCCGATGCACTCCGCGCCCTTCGCAAGGCCGGCATCCGCATCGTCATGCTCACCGGCGACAACCGCGCCACCGCCGAAGCGATCGCCAAAAAGCTCGGCATCACCGAGATCGAGGCCGATGTGCTTCCCGGCCGCAAGGCCGGCATCGTAACCAAGCTGAAGTCCGAAGGCCGCATCGTCGCCATGGCGGGCGATGGCGTCAACGATGCGCCAGCCCTTGCCGCCGACGGCAACAAAGACGGCGGTGGCGCCCTCGTTTCGCATCGTGCTGGCCTGGGGCTCCAGCGCATCGGTGGCAATCCTCATTTCCGTTAAAAACTTTGCGTTGCCGATGGCGACCTGTTTGCCACCCACCGTTCCAGTGACGCCCTTGCCGGAGGGCGCATCGAATTTCTCCACCTTGCCCATTGGGATGCCGCGGGATTTGGCGGCGGCAACGATGGCGGCTGCCAGCGGATGCTCGCTTGCCTGTTCGACAGCGGCGGCGAGGCGAAGGATTTCGGTTTCATCGCTGCCGTCTGTTACGGCGATTGAGGTCACCAATGGTTTGCCCTCGGTCAATGTTCCGGTCTTGTCGATGACAATGGTGTCGATCTTCTCCATGCGTTCGAGCGCTTCGGCGTCACGGATCAAAACGCCGGCTCCGGCGCCGCGGCCCACGCCGACCATGATCGACATGGGCGTGGCGAGCCCCAGCGCACAGGGGCAGGC
>JACMJT010000077.1 GCA_014380505.1 Hyphomicrobiales bacterium
GACGTCGGCGAAGCGCTTGAACAGCACCGCCTTGCCCTCCATCACCGGCTTGGCAGCAAGGGCCCCCAGATCGCCGAGACCCAGGATCGCCGTGCCGTTGGAGATGACGGCGACCAGATTGCCCTTGGCCGTATAATCGTAGGCGGTGTCGGGAATTTCCGCGATCTTGCGCACGGGAACGGCAACACCCGGGCTGTAAGCCAGTGACAAGTCGCGTTGCGTCGCCATCGGCTTGGTGGGAGTAATCTCAAGCTTGCCGGGCTTCCCTTGCTGATGAAACAGCAGTGCCTCTTCGTCGGTGATGGTTGGCCGCTTGCTCATAAACCCTGCAAATTTTGCTTGTTGGACCCCTGAATTTGTCAGACTAGAGAGAGAGCCGCCCTTGCTCAAGCCCAACTTCCCAACCGATTGTGAGTTTCGCTGCGTTTGATGCTATGGACAGACCATGAACAACATGATGGCCAGTGGCGGGGCGGGGAGAGAATTGGCGTCAGTGGGGGGCACTCCCGTCATGGTCCAGTACCTTGAAGTCAAGGCCGCCCATCCCGATTGCCTGCTGTTCTACCGGATGGGCGATTTCTACGAGATGTTCTTCGCCGATGCGGAGTTGGCCGCGCGTGATCTGGGGATTGCGCTAACCAAACGCGGCAAGCACCTGGGCGAGGACATTCCCATGTGCGGCGTGCCCGTCCATGCCGCCGATGGCTATCTGCAACGGTTAATTCGGCTCGGACACCGGGTCGCCGTTTGCGAGCAAATGGAAGACCCGGCGGAGGCGCGCAAGCGCGGGTCCAAGGCAGTGGTCCGCCGCGACGTCGTGCGGCTGGTGACGCCGGGAACGCTCACCGAGGATACGCTTCTCGATTCGCGCAGCCACAATTATCTGGCCGCTTTGGCGCGCGTTAAAGGCGATGGTGAATTGGCGCTCGCCTGGGCCGATATTTCCTCGGGCGATCTCGCTGTGATGACCACCGGCCCGGAACGGCTCGCCGCCGATCTCGCCCGCCTCGATGCCCGCGAAATCGTGGTGGCTGATTCTATTCTGACGGATGCGGCACTCTCCGGCATTCTCGATGACGCCGGTATGCCTGTGACCCCGCTTCCGGCGAGCCGCTTCGACTCAACCACCGGCGAACGGCGCTTGCAGGAACATTTCCGCGTCGCGGCCCTTGATGCCTTCGGCAATTTCTCCCGCGCTGAAACCGCCAGCCTCGGGGGTCTCCTCGACTACATCGTGCTGACCCAAGTCGGCAGGGTTCCCCATTTGCGCAACCCCCGCCGCGAGGAACCTTCCGCTGCTCTCCTCATCGACATGGCGACCCGCGCCAATCTCGAGCTGACCCGCACGCTTTCCGGCGAAAAGCGCGGCAGTCTGCAATCGGTGATCGACATGACGGTGACGGCAAGCGGAGCCAGGGCCTTCGCCGAACGCCTGTCCAATCCCTTGACCGAACCCGATGCGATTGCCGCGAGGCTTGATGAGGTGAGTTGCTTCGTGGACGCCGCTGAACTTCGCGCCGACTGTCGCGAAGCCTTGGCCCATATGCCCGATCTCGAACGCGCCTTGGGGCGCTTGACGGTGGGGCGCGGCGGCCCGCGCGATCTCGCCGCCATACGCGATGGTCTCGCCTGCGCGGTAAATCTTGCCAAGCGTATCGGCGCGGATATGGACCTCGGCGGACTGCCGGCAAACGTCGCCGCAAATCGCGATACGATGGCTGGCGCCGATCCGGGCCTCATCACTGTGCTGGAGGCGGCACTTGCAAATGACCTGCCGCTTTTGATCCGCGACGGCGGTTTCGTGCGGCCGGGTTATGCCGCTGAACTCGACGAGAACCGCGCACTGCGCGACGAAACCCGCCAGGTCATCGCCGGTCTTCAGGTGAAATATGCCGAGGCGACGGGCATCAAGTCGCTGAAAATCCGCCATAACAATATTCTGGGCTATTTCATCGAGGTGACCGAGCAGCACGCCGGCGTGCTGCAAACGCCGGAACAGGCAGCGACCTTTATCCACCGCCAGACCGTGGCCAGCGCCATGCGCTTCGTTACGACGGAATTGGCCGCCCTCGAACGCCGTATCGCGGCGGCAGCCGACCAGGCCCTTGCCATCGAACTGGAGGTTTTCGAAAAACTCGTAAAAGAGGTGACGGACCGGAGCGCCGCCATCTCGCGCATCGCTGATGCGATCGCGGCAATCGACGTGGCCACGGGCCTGGCCGAACTCGCCCAACGCCGCCGCTATGTGCGCCCCAGGGTCGATCGCTCCATGGCCTTCGATATCCGTAGCGGCCGTCACCCCGCCGTCGAGGTCATGCTGAAAGACTCCTCTGCCAGCTCCTTCGTCGCCAACGACTGCAATCTCTCGGAAAGCGGCCGCAGGCTGTGGCTTCTCACCGGCCCCAACATGGCGGGCAAATCCACATTTCTGCGCCAGAATGCGCTGATCGTCATCATGGCGCAGATGGGCTCCTTCGTCCCCGCCGATCAAGCCCATATCGGCATCGTCGACCGCCTGTTCAGCCGTGTCGGCGCCGCCGACGATCTCGCGCGCGGCCGCTCCACCTTCATGGTGGAGATGGTGGAGACCGCTGCCATCCTCAATCAGGCAACGCCCCGCTCCTTCGTGATCCTCGATGAGATTGGCCGGGGAACCTCAACCTTCGATGGACTCTCTATCGCTTGGGCTGCTGTTGAGCACCTTCATGAAGTGAACCGTTGCCGGGCGCTGTTTGCCACCCACTACCATGAGCTGACGGCCCTTGCCTCCCGCCTTCCCCATCTCGGCAACGCCACGGTGAAAGTTCGGGAATGGCAGGGCGACGTGATTTTCCTCCATGAGGTGGTGCCCGGCATCGCCGACCGCTCCTACGGCATCCATGTGGCGAGACTGGCGGGCTTGCCTCCCGCCGTCATCGCGCGCGCCACCGAAGTACTCGAGAAGCTTGAGCAGAGCGACAAGGTTTCCGCGCACAAATCCTTGCCCGACGATCTGCCCCTGTTTTCGGCATCCCGGCCACGCAGCGCGGAAGCAAAACCGCGGGAACTTGGTCAGGTCGAAAAGAAACTCGCCGCCATAGCACCCGACGAGCTTTCACCGCGCGATGCCTTGGCCCTCATCTACGAACTCAAAGCATTGGCTGCGGGCAAGCGATGAACGCCATCGCCGATCCAGTAAAGATGCTCGACGTGGCTGCCATGCGGTCAACACTGGACACGCTGGCGTCTGAACACGGATCGCAGATAGCGAAACTCCGCCCGGCGATCGTCGCTCACCTCAAGACCGTTCTCGAAACGGCAAGAAGCAAAGCCGAGCGGCGGCTTCTGGCCGATGGCCGGGGCACGCGCTGCGCTGAAACCTTGAGTTTCGTCGAGGATGGAATCATCCATGCGCTTTTCGATCTGGCGAACACAAAGTTGTTTCCCTCACCCCGGCCGGACGCTGCGGAACGGATTTCGGTCGTCGCCGTCGGCGGTTACGGGCGCGGTACGCTGGCGCCGGGCTCCGACATCGATCTTCTTTTCGTGCTGCCCGCCAAGCAATCCCAACGGATGCGGAATATCGCCGAGTTCATCCTGTACAGCCTGTGGGATGCGCGTCAGAAGGTGGGCCATGCGACGCGCAGCGTTGATGAATGCATCCGGCTCGCGAAAACCGACAGCACCATTCTCACCGCCATTCTGGAAGCCCGCTATATCTGCGGCGATGCTCCGCTGTTCGAAGACCTCGTAAAACAGTTCCGCCGCAACATCGTCGCCAAGGGTGCGCGCGAGTTCGTGAAAGGCAAGCTTGCCGAACGCGACCTTCGCCATCACAAGGCCGGAGAGAGCCGCTACCTCGTCGAGCCCGATGTAAAGGATGGCAAGGGCGGCCAGCGCGACCTCAACACGCTATTCTGGATCGCCAAGTTTCTCTACGCCACCAATTCGCCGGACGAATTGGCCGAAAAGGGCGCCTTCGCCCGCGACGAACTGGCGATCTTCAAGAAATGCGAGAATTTCCTGTGGGCGGTGCGCTGCCATCTCCACTTCCTGTCGAAACGGCCCAATGACCGGCTGAGTTTCGACCGGCAATCGGACATCGCGGAACGCCTGGGCTACAAGTCCCGTGGCGGCCTCAAGCACGTCGAACGCTTCATGAAGCACTATTTCCTCGTGGCCAGGAACGTGGGAAGTCTGACCCGCGTCCTCTGTGCCAGCCTTGAAGCGCAGCAAATGAAGGAGGCGCCCTCCTTGAGCCGCATGCTCGGAAGGTTCAGATTGAAATCGTCCGGTTCCCTCGCCAATGCACCCGCATTCCGGCTGGAAGGCGGCCGCGTCGTGCTGAAATCCCCCGATGCGTTCGAGCGTGATCC
>JACMJT010000608.1 GCA_014380505.1 Hyphomicrobiales bacterium
ATCGGCCCTTTGTCGCCAACACCATCGCCGACATCACCAAGAGTTTTCCAAGTCATGGGAAGATGTGCTCACTGGATTGCGGTTCTGTGGTCAATCAGCCGGTAATCCCTAAAGCGCTCGCGCAGCTGGAGCTTTGAGATTTGGCCTGTGGCCGTGGGGAATATCATCGCCGAAGGCGACGTCGTCCGGAATCCACATTTGGCGACCTTGCCGGTCATGTGCGCCAGCACTTCATCCTCTGTAACTTCCATGCCGGCTTTCTTGACAACCACCAGCAGCGGCCGCTCATCCCATTTCGGGTGGGGCAGGCCGACGGCTGCGGCTTCTGCCACGCCGGCGCAGCCCATGGCAGCATTTTCGAGTTCGATGGAGGATATCCATTCGCCGCCTGATTTGATCACGTCCTTTGAGCGGTCGGTGATCCGCATGAGGCCCCCGCCGACAAAGACTCATAGCATGGAGGAACGACGGCGCCTATTGTGACCAGACAATCAGGGCAGCAGTTTGCCTGACAGGAGAGGTCCTTATGAGTAATGCGGTAATTGCGGGCTATGTTCGCTCGCCATTTCATTTTGCCGGCAAGGGGGCGCTCGCCAGAACCCGCCCCGACGATTTGGCCGCGGCGGTGGTCAGGGAACTTGTCGGGAAATCCGGGATTGATCCGAAAGACGTGGAAGACCTGCTGTTGGGCTGTGCCTTTCCCGAAGGCGAGCAGGGGCTCAACGTGGCGCGGCTGATTTCCTTCATTGCCGGCCTGCCGCAATCCGTCGGCGCCACCACCATCAACCGCTTTTGCGGCTCATCAATGCAGGGAATTCATTCGGCAGCGGGCGCCATTGCCATGGGCGCCGGTGAGGTTTTTATCTGTGCCGGGATCGAGAGCATGAGCCGGATTCCGATGATGGGCTTCAATCCGATGCCCAATCCCGCCTTGGCGGAAAACATGCCCGCTGCCTATGTGTCGATGGGAATAACCGCCGAGAGTGTTGCAAGAAAATATGCAATCTCGCGTCAGGAGCAGGAGGAATTCGCCGTTGCCAGCCATGTCAAGGCGGCCAAGGCGCAACAACTGGGCAAGCTGAAAGACGAGATCATTGCCATGTCGGCTGGTGCGGAAGACGGCTGCATCCGCCCCGATACTTCGCTGCAGGCGCTGGCCAGTCTGAAGCCTGCCTTTGACGAGGCTGGCGTTGTGACGGCCGGAACATCATCTCCGCTCACTGATGGTGCAGCCGCCTGCCTCGTCGTATCGGAGGCTTATGCGAAGGCCCACAAGCTTCCAATCCTGGCACGGATCAAAAGTGTTGCGGTCGCGGGCTGCAGCCCCGAGCTGATGGGCATCGGGCCGGTGGTAGCGACACGTAAGGCGCTGCAACGCGCCGGACTGTCCATCAATGATATCGACATCATTGAACTGAACGAGGCGTTTGCGTCACAGGCCATCGCCTGTATCCGCGACCTCAAGATAGACATGAACAAGGTGAATCTCGATGGCGGCGCTCTGGCGCTGGGCCATCCTCTCGGTGCCACTGGTGCGCGCATTACCGGCAAGGCGGCGGCCCTGCTGAAGCGTGAAGGCAAGCGTTATGCGCTGGCAACCCAATGCATCGGCGGTGGCCAGGGAATTGCCACCATTCTCGAGGCCGTATCGTGACGATAGCCAAGGCCTGCGTGATCGGGGCAGGGGTCATGGGCAGCGGAATTGCCGCCCACATCGCCAATGCCGGCGTGCCTGTCCTGCTGCTTGATATCGTGCCGCCTAATTCCACCGACCGCAGCAGCATCGCCAAGGCAGCACTTGAACGTCTGGCCAAGGAAGATCCCGCACCCTTGATGTC
>JACMJT010000609.1 GCA_014380505.1 Hyphomicrobiales bacterium
ACGGAGTATTACGCGAGCGGACGCTTCGATGCAGCACTGCTGCGCGTGCTCGAGCGTTTCGACGAAATCATGGCAATCATGCTGCCGTCCCTGGGGGAGGAGCGCCAGGGCACCTATTCGCCCTTCCTGCCCATCCATCCCAAGACCGGCATCGTCATGCAAGTCCCCATTGTCGAGCGCAAGCTCGACGCCGGGGCCATTGTTTGGCGCGATCCCGAGACTGCCAAGGCCTATGAAACACCGGTGACCGGCGGCCACTGCAAGCTGCAATGGAAGCCCGATTGGGGCATGCGCTGGTATGCGCTTGGCGTTGACTATGAAATGTCGGGCAAGGATCTGATCGACTCGGTGAAACTGTCCAGCAAGATTTGTACAGCGCTCGGGGCCGAGCCGCCGGATGGTTTCAACTACGAGCTCTTTCTTGATGAGAAGGGCCAGAAGATTTCCAAATCCAAGGGCAATGGCCTGACCATCGATGAATGGCTGACCTATGCCGATCCGCAATCCCTGTCGCTCTATATGTACAATCGCCCGCGCGAGGCAAAGAAGCTTTACTTCGATGTTATCCCGCGCGCCGTCGATGAGTACGCGCAATTCCAGAACGCCTATGGCCGTCAGGAGGTGAAGGACCGCCTGATGAATCCACTCTGGCACATCCACAGCGGCAATCCACCGCCGCCGGAAGAGGGCGCGGTCTCCTTTTCGCTGCTTTTGAACCTGGTGGCAGTCGCCAACACCGAGGACAAGTCAGTGCTTTGGGCTTTTCTCAAGCGCCATGCCTCCGGTCTTTCGCCCGAAACTCATCCTCGCCTCGATGCGCTGGTGGGCTACGCCATCCGCTACTTCGTGGGCTTCGTGAAGCCTAAAAAGCAGTATCGTCCGCCTACGGAGGATGAAGCGAAGGCGCTGAAAGATCTTTCTGCCGCACTCGCATCGCTCCCCGAGGGTTCGTCCCCCGAGGCAATCCAGCAGAAGGTTTACGACGTGGGCCGCAGGGATCCCTACAAGACCGTCCAGAAGGATGGTTCCGCAGGCGTGGCCCAGAGCTGGTTCAACATGCTTTACCAGGTGCTCCTTGGCGAGGAGCGTGGCCCCCGCTTCGGTTCTTTCGCAGCCCTTTACGGTCTCACCAACACTCGCGCGCTAATCGGGAAAGCGCTTGAGGGCGAACTGGTAAAATAGGCTTTCACGTCCAGTCCTCATCCACCCAGTAATATGGCAAACGAATCGGCCAGCGTTCTTTCAAGCTTGGCGAAATAAGCGGAATGCTGCGGATGACCAATCTCGATCTTGCCAAAGCCGACGGGGTGATCGAAGCCCGCAATGGGCACCAACACGATCGGCATCGAAACCGGTGTGAGCTGGGCGCCCCGGCCCGATTGCAGTGTCGTTAGAAGGCCATGGAGTTCTCCGCCAATAGTGGGCCGCGACAACAGGGCGAGGCGATACTGTCCGTGTTTGCTGGTGACGAGATAAATTTGCCCCGACTGATGTGGTATTGAAACCGCGCCTTCCTGGGTGAAAGCGCTGTCGATCCGGTCGCTTTCCCGGAAGATAAGATGGGAAAGGCCAGCATCCCAGCCGATCTGTGTGCGATAGGCATAGAGGCAGTTTTTGTCGCTGAAGGAGGGCCGGAGCGTGAGATAATCGCCCTCCAGCCATGCCACCGCGGGCCGCGCATAGGAGCCGAGCGATTCTGGCGCAAATTGATTGGCCGCATTCAGATGGGGCCGCAGCCGCCGATTGAGGGCCTCTTCGATGCGAATGAGCGACTGGTCGGTAAAAGGCCGCTGTCCCGAGAGCGCTTTTTCAAGCGATGAAAGGCTGATCCGCGCTTGGGACGCGAGAGTGGCGCGCGAAATGCGTTTGCGCGCCAGTTCCTCGCGGACGGCTGCAGCAATCGTTTGATTGTCTTCCTTGGAACGGCCCGGCTCCGCCATGGCCGGACCATTCCAGATTCTCCGGTGTGCAGCAAGCCTGCCGGAGTTCAGCGCTGAGCGCCTTCGAGCCACCATCCCCGCAATGTCCATGAGCGCCAGCCGCTCTGGGACCTGGTTAGGGATCGCCCAAGTTCCGTCCTGATGAAACTCAATTGATCGTATCCGTCCTCGGTTGCCTCGATAAGCCGCGCGAGCGCGGGAATTGCCGATGGTCCAAGACTCCGCAGGTATTCCAGGTCCAGGTCGAGAGGTTGTCTTACACTTCCGGGGGAAGATTCGATCTGGCTGAGCGCCCTCGTGACGTTCCATTGGGCAACGATGGCCCGGAAATCGAAGAAACCCGCGAACCATAAAACAAGAAACGCCGCGACGATGTTCCGGTTGAGAAGCCATAGATTGCTGCGCCTGCCGATCACGCGTGCGGCGATGAGCAGGAGCCCCGCGGCGACAAGCGCCATCCAGATCAGGCCGGACAGCCGCAACAGTGTCATGCCGTAGGCCTCGACATAGTCCAGTGTGCGCGCCACCGACGAGGCGACAAGCAGCACGTTCTGAATGATCCAGAAATAGACAAGACCTCGCACCGCGATTGACGCTTCCGTGCGAGAACCCGGCCAAAGAGCAAGGATGATGAGGGCTCCCGCCATGAGTGCGGTGATGATCAGGGCATAGGCGCCCCGGTGCACATAGGATGCGTAGGTCATGCCGGGCGGCAATTGGGCGCCGGACCAGATATAGCTGAAGTCGAGTGTATTCTCGGCCAGGAACATGACATTGAGGATCAGGAGTGTGACGCTCACAGCACCCACGGAGAAATAGGCGCGATGCCACCTTTGGGCCGGCTGATCTAATTCATCCGCCGTCGTCGATTGCCCGGGCTTCATGCGCAGCAGGGCCCAAGCCAGAAGGAAGGTCAGGGCGGCCGCGACGGGCGCCCATGTTTGAAAAATATCGAAGAATCCCACCCATGAGATTCGGCTCAATATCAGGTCGATCACGGGATTTGCCGCCATGAGCAGGACGGTAAAAACCATCACCGCCACAACCGGCAGCACGGCCTGCCGCCAGTTGAGAAGCGATGGTCCGGTTGATTTGCGCCGCCTGAATTTTTTGAGAAGTACGAGGTCCATTGACGCGAGGACGGGCGACGATATCAGCCGAGTGGCGATAATTCCTGCCGTATTCGCAAGATTTGCAAATATGTGCCCGCGCTGGTTCAATGCGAGAATGGCGAGACAGGTCCACGCCATGGCGAGATTGATCGGCCCCGGTTCAATCAGCACGGTCGCGCAGCCACCGAGACACGCCACGGCGAGGACTGATGGAATTAGGCTCCAGCCGGTGCGGTTCTGGCGCACAGCCAGCACGAAAAGAAGAGCGGCGGGAACAGTGGCGGCTATGCTTCCGGGCATTCCATCTTGCGCCGCAAAGCCGCCGAAAAGCGCCAGCATCGCCGCAATGGCTAACTGGAGTTCGGCACGGAACGATTGCAGCCGGGGCAACAAAGGATAGGGTAGGGAACGATTTGCAGCGAGCATCGGCTACCTTGGAAAAGGGTCCAGAGGTGGCCGTTGTCGGCGTTTAGAGTTTAATGAGCCATAGGCAGGTTCTGCCAGTTCGCGCCGTCACGGGGATGGCTGTGCGCAAACTGGCAAGTCCGTGTGCAGTGAGCTTACTGGCTCGCCCACATGATGCGGGCAATCCAGTCGACGTCCTTCATGTCGAAGGTCTTGGTCGGATGGTCGGGATTGAACGATGCAAGTTCGAGGGTCTTGGCTGTCTGTCGCTGCATGATCTTGGCCATCACCTGGCCGTCCGTGGTCTTGACCACCACCCGGTCGCCCTTGCGCAGGGTGGCAGACGGCGAGACGATGATGGTGTCGCCCTCACGGTAAACCGGCACCATGGACTCGCCCGTGATCTCCAACGCATAGGCATTCTGATCGGTGATGCCGGGAGCGTCGATCTCGTCCCAGCCGGAGCCCGCCGGAAAACCGGAATCGTCGAAGTAGCCGCCCTTGCCGGCGCGCGCGAAGCCCAGCAGCGGAATCTGCTTGCGCCGGGGCGGATGACCCTTGCGCCCGGTCAAAAGGTCGGTGAATTCCTCGATGCTGGCTCCCGAGGCAACCAGCACCCGGGCAATGCTTTCCGTCGTCGGCCAGCGCGGCCGCCCGTCCGGCCCCGTCCGCTTGGAAGGATTGAAGGATGTGGGGTCGAGCCCGGATTTCTTGGATAACCCCGAGGCCGAAAAGCCGTAGCGTTCGGCAATCGTGTCGATGGCATTCCAAACCTGTTTGTGGGTGAACATGTGTGCTTCCCTTTGCCGCTAATTTTCATATAAACTAGGAACCAATACCTCAATTCTCTAAAGTTGTCCACAGTTTGCTAACCTCCTATGATGAAATTATGCAGTTTCTTTACAAAATATGCTCAACCGCAGAATGGGCCGGAGCCGGGATGACAGGCGTTTTTACCGGCTCCCCAATCGATCATGCCGATGGAGTCATTCATCTTTCTACTGCCCGGCAGGTGCGCGAGACAGCCCGGCGGCACTTCGCCCGCCGCGAAGATCTGATACTCGTGGCCCTGCCCGGCGAAAGCCTGAAAGGTCTCAAATGGGAACCCGCGCGGGGCGGCGGCCTGTTCCCCCATGTCTATGGCGCGATTCCCGTTAGCGCCGCCCGCTGGGTGCGGCCACTGCCGCTCAAGGACGGGGCCCACGTCTTTCCTGCTGAAATTCCCCAGTGAATTTCGCCCGCTTGATGTTTCCTGTTCTCCGGCCGGTCTTGCAGGCGCTCGATGCCGAGGCGGCCCATCACATGACCATCCGTATGCTGAGGATATCGCCCCGCACCGTGGCGCCCGCCGGCGATCCACGCCTCCGGGTCAAGGCATTCGGGCTGGATTTCCTCAATCCCCTGGGGCTTGCCGCGGGCTTCGACAAGAATGCCGAGGTGCCAGATGCCTTGCTGGCCATGGAACTGGGTTTCGTCGAAGTGGGAACGCTGACACCCCATCCACAGGCTGGCAATCCTCGCCCGCGTCTCTTCCGCCTTAAGGAAGATGGCGCGGTGATCAATCGCCTGGGTTTCAACAATGAAGGCCACGCCGCTGCCTTGGTGCGGCTTGCGGCGCGCAAATCCCGTCCAGGAATCGTCGGTGTCAATCTCGGCGCAAACAGGGACTCCGCCGACCGCATCGCCGATTACGTGAAGGGCGTCGGCGCCTTTTCCAGCGTGGCTGATTATCTGGCCGTCAATATCTCCTCACCCAACACGCCGGGTCTGCGCGCCCTGCAATCGCGGAGCGAATTGCAAGCCTTGCTCGACCGCCTCAACGAGGCCCGCGCTCAAAAGCCCGAGCGTCCACCCATGCTTCTGAAAATCGCGCCGGATCTGCGTGAGGATGAGTTGGAAGACATCGCCATATGTTGCGGCAATGACGCGGTCGACGGCATCATCGTGTCGAACACCACGATCTCGCGGACGCAACTCCGTTCGGTCCATGCCAAGGAGCAAGGCGGCCTCTCCGGCGCACCGCTTTTTACTCTATCGACCCGGCAACTGGCGCGCCTTTATCTCCTGACCAGGGGCAGCATCCCGTTGATCGGCGCAGGCGGCATCGGCGATGCGGAACAGGCATGGACCAAACTGCTCGCGGGCGCCACGCTCCTGCAGCTCTATTCGGCACTTGTCTACAAAGGACCGGGCCTCATCGGCGAGATTCTCCGGGGTCTGGCGCGCAGGCTTGAAAGTTCGGGCACGCCGTCTCTCTCCGGAATCATAGGCCGAGACGCCGCTACGCTGGCTCACCAGGGACTAAGCGGCACATAGGCGTTGAAGAGTTTCTCCGTTGTGCCATTGGCCTGCATCCGGTCAAGGGCCACATCGAACGCATCGCGGATATCGGCACGGTCGCTCCTGACGAGGAAGGCGAAGTTGCGGCTGAAGGTGTCGAAGTCGGAATAGGCTCCGCCGAACAGCTTGCAACAGCCGCGCGAGGCCCCACCCGTGATCCAATAGATAAGCCGCAGATTGTCGGCGAAGAGCGCGTCGATGGCGCCGGTGCGCAGGGCCTCCTGGGCTTCCCCATCGCTGTTGAAAGTCAGCAGTTCCGAGTCTCGATAATAGGCCGTGAGCCAGGCGGCGTGGGCCGTTCCCGTTACCGTGCCGATTCGTCTGCCGGCGAGACTGCGTGTATCGGTTGCCTTGAGCGGATTGCCGCTCTGTGCTGCAAATCGTCCGAAGCTCCGGAACCATGGCCGCGTCATCACCGCGTGCGACAAAGCTCTCTCCTCGATACGGGGCCCCGAAACGACGACATCATGTTCACGGCCCGCAAGCCCCGGTAAAAGCCCGGACAGGGGCTTTAACGCCAACTCGCATTTGACCTTGATCTCAGCACACGCCGCCATCGCGAGTTCGACCGAGAGCCCGGCGGGCACGCCCGAGCGGGCCTGGAAGCTGTAGGGCGGAAAGTCCGCATCGGCGACAAGACGGATGGTCGTGCCTTGTGGAAAGGCCGGCATCTTTGTCTCAACTTGAATCTTCCGGAACTTGGGCAGCGGGTACCCAGCGGTACTCTCAACGCTCGAAGCGGCGATCGCAACCGGAAGGAAGAACAAGATCCACAGACACAGCCAGAGGGTGCTTGTTGTTTTTACGCAAGGGGGCTTCATTTGTTGACGCAAAGGAAAAAGAGCCTTGTCTATCCAGCCTACTTTGGATCTCGGCGAAACCCACCGCCGGTTTGGGTTTCACGAGCAGTTCGATGGCAGGATAGCGGGACCGCCGCCCGAAGTCTTGCCCAGATTGGGGGTGGAGGCTCTGGCCGACGCGCTCCGGCGCCTTCCCCGCGACGAATTCGAGACCGCACTCCGTCACAAGATACTGCCGATCGTGTCCATTCCGGGTCTCACCCTCCATGCGGCCTGCGGTGAGGCAGCCATGGCCATGGCCCGGGCGCAAGGCCGCAAGGTGGTGGCGGAGGCCGATGTCGCCTCCTTCCAGCAAGCCGTGCGCCATACCCACGGGCCCTTGCTGTTGCGCGACGCAACCCACGGTTTCGCACTCGGCCATCCGGATAAATCGGCGAGTCGCCGCTTGACGCCCTTCCAGATACTTATAATCCTCATGCTTGCGGTGACGGTGGTGGTGGCCTTTCTCCTGCTGCCTGGCCCCGCCGTATGGGCTTTGGCAAGTTTGTTTGGCGGGCTGTTCTTTCTCGCGGTGATCGCCCTTCGCATTCTCTGCCTCCTGCCGCCGGTCCGCAGGCGAAAGGTCCGGGTGCGCCCTCTCGCCGATGCCGAGCTTCCCGTCTACTCCGTGCTGGTGCCGCTGTTTCGCGAAGTGTCCGTGTTGGGCCAGCTCCTCAGGGCGCTTATGCGACTCGACTACCCCCCGGAGAAACTCGACATAAAAATCATTCTCGAGGAGAGCGATGTCCTGATGCAGCGCGCGGTGGCGGGCATACGCCTGCCGCCCCAGTTCGAGGTGATCGTGGTGCCCTGTGGCAAGCCGCAAACCAAACCCCGCGCCCTCAACTATGGTTTGCGTTTTGCCTGCGGCGAACTGCTTACGATCTTCGATGCCGAGGATATCCCGGAACCCGGGCAACTGCGCTTGGCCGCTGAAACTTTCGCAAGCCAGCCCCGCGACGTTGCCTGCCTACAGGCAGAGCTCGTCTTCTATAACTCCAATGAAAACTGGCTCACCCGCCAATTCACCATTGAATACGCAACGCTGTTCGGGCTGCTGCTGCCGGCCTTGGCCAATCATCGCCTGCCGCTGC
>JACMJT010000610.1 GCA_014380505.1 Hyphomicrobiales bacterium
GCCCGGCGGCACCACGCGGAAATTATCGAAGGCGCCCTGGCCCCATTTTAGAAACGTATAGCGCTCGCCGTTGCGGTCGTATTCAAGATCGACGTTCTTCTTGAAAGCTCCGGTGGAAGCAAAATAATCCACCATCACCGAATGATCGATCACAAGATCGACGGGCGCCAGCGGATTAATCTTCCTGGGGTCCTGACCAAGTTTTTTCATGGCGTCGCGCATGGCGGCGAGATCGACCACGGCGGGAACCCCGGTGAAATCCTGCATCAATACGCGCGCCGGGCGGAAGGCGATTTCAGCCTCGGTCTTGCCCCGATTGGCGAGCCAACTGGCGACGCTCTCGATATCGGCCTTGGTGACTGAACGCCCATCTTCATGACGCAACAAATTTTCGAGCAGCACCTTCAGCGAATAGGGAAGTTTCGAGATGTCCTTGAGGCCGTTTTTCTCAGCCGCCTTGAGGCTGTAGTAGCAATAGCTTTTGGAGCCCACTTTCAGGGTGGTGCGGCACTTGAAGCTGTCGAGGGAGGTGGCGGTCATTGAAATCCGTGGGGTGCGCGCACGCGAGGGTTTGTAAGTCCGCATATAATCGCTTTCGCGAGAGGGCACCAGTGCAACCCTATGCGGGCATAACCTTCACAATAGCGCCCGAGGAGATCGAAACAGCGATCCGGAAGCTGTCCCCGCCCCGCTTTGCCTTGAACCAATAGAGGGTATCGGACCTTTCAATCCGTCGCGGATCGTTGAACCCTGCCCTGTTCACCGAGATGCCAGCGGCACCCCAGGTGTATCTTTTGACCGGAGCGGCCACGGTCGAGCGGCTGCCATTCCCGCCGATGGTGATGCCCGCCTGAAAACTGGCCGAAGCCTGTCCCGCCAATGTTGGCGAGGGCAGCAGGCAGAGGATGACGCCTGAAACCATGGCAAACCGGACCATTGTGTCTCTCCCTGGCACAAAGCATTAACCTTTGCTTCAGGAGATGCAACAGAAAGGCCGTCTTGGCAGGATCGAGATTAGGGGGTCAAGCCCAGCCGCTCGCGGAGTTTGGCGATCTTGGCATTCTGGGCGGCGGTCGTGCCATCCGGAGCTTGGGCGACCCGTTCGACCATCCCGATAAATTCCCGGCGTTCTTCGATATTGAGGGCGCCGGCCCAGAGTTTGGCATAGCGCAAAGATACGTTATTGGCGTCGTCCACATGGGACGCCACCCACTTGCTGAAAACGAGAAGTTCAGTGGGATCGGCGATCTTCATGGCTGTGGTGATTTCCCCGTGCGCCGACGCTTCCACTTCGGGAGTTATAGGGCCTGCCTCCTTGGCCACCGCCAGCATCATCACGACGGCGGCCGCCACCGGATCATCCACGGCCTCTAGCGGTGAATCCTCAACCTTCTTGCGGAACTTGTGGCACTTGTACTGCCCCCAGACACGGCCCGCCACGTCGCCGATCTCGTCGGTGGCTTGCTTCACCATCTTGAAGCGCCACCACCAGAAGGCGAGACCACCAATGACAGCGGCGAGACCCAATAGAATATGCACAGAAATCCCTACGCGCGGATGACCTTCAGGACCTTGCCCGAGGCGATTGAAACAGCGATCCGGAAGATCGCTCCCTGGCGTTTAGCCTGGAACCAGTAGAGTGCAAGCGATTTTTCCATGCGCCGCGGCTGTTTGAAGCCCGCGCCCTTTACCGAAAGGGCGGCGGCATTCCAGGTATAGGAGTTCGCCGGAACGGTCTTTGTAACGGTGGCCGGAACGATCAGCCGCTTCGTTGGGCCGCTGTTGCTGGGGGCAACATAATAGATGGTGATCCCCGCACCCATGCCGGACGCGACCTGCGCCGCCCGTGCTGCTTGCGGCAGAAAACAGAGTAGGGCCACCGATAGCATGGCAAACCCTGCCAATCGCGTCTTGCTCTGGGACACAGCATTAACCCCCGTTTCAGCCGCCCTTACGGTTCGGCTTGAAGTAACGGGCATGATCGCCATTCGCGTATTGGCGCGCAATATATATCCGAAAAGGTGGTTACAGTTTTCTCTATTGCGTGGCTCAGGCCCGCTCATCCAAATTTATCATGCAATAACTCATCGGGGGTATTTCTTCAGACTTCTCCGATTCTGCCTTCCGGTTCAGGAGCCTCAAATGAAGAAACAGGTTATTGCCATGATCGCGTTGCTGGTATTGGCCTATTTTGGAGGCAATGCGTATAAAAAAGGCCAGGCTGAACTGAGTAGTCTTGCTGAGAAAAATGGACTAAGCGAAGAAGAGACGGCTGCGTTCAAAAGCTGCACTCAGGACATGAGCAGGAAGACACTTTCGCTCGATGGCCCATCCGGCAAACTAAAGATTTCCAGAATCCCACGCGAGATTTGCATTTGTCATTCACGCACGATGGTGAAGGTCTTCAAGAACAACAGATATATCGACCACGGAGGTGTGGTTGACTACCTCGTCGACCGCAAAAAAATTCCAGAATTGGACAGCAATGATCTCAAATTTTCCGGTATAGGCAATGAAGCCCACGTCTTGACGCTGACGAGCTCAATTTACTCTTGCTCGGCAAAATTCCATGACGAATATACGAAGAAAACACAAGACGAACTGAAAAAGCTCAAGAAAACCTAGACCCGTCGTTCCACCATCATCTTTTTGATCTCAGCAATGGCTTTGGCCGGATTGAGACCCTTGGGGCAGGCCTTGGTGCAGTTCATGATGGTGTGGCAGCGGTAGAGCCGGAACGGGTCTTCCAGATTGTCGAGGCGTTCTCCCGTGGCCTCGTCGCGCGAGTCGATCAGCCAGCGGTAAGCCTGCAACAGCGCTGCCGGGCCAAGGTAGCGGTCGCCATTCCACCAATAGGAGGGACACGACGTCGAGCAGCAGGCACAGAGAATGCACTCATAAAGCCCATCGAGCTTGGCGCGATCGTCGTGGGATTGTTTCCACTCCTTCTGCGGCGTGGGCGTCGCCGTCTTGAGCCACGGTTCTATGGACTGGTGCTGGGCAAAAAAGCGCGTGAGGTCGGGCACAAGGTCTTTCACGACCGGCATATGCGGCAGCGGATAAATCCGCACCGCCCCCTTTACCTCGGAGCACGCCCTGAGGCAGGCAAGCGTATTGGTCCCATCGATGTTCATGGCGCAGGAGCCACAAATGCCTTCACGGCACGAGCGGCGGAACGTCAGCGTCGGGTCCTGCTCGTTCTTGATCTTGATGAGGGCATCGAGAACCATCGGCCCGCAACCGTCCATATCGACCGCATAGGTATCGACCTGCGGATTCTTCCCATCGTCGGGATTCCAGCGATAGATCTTGAACTCTCGGACGTTTTTTCCAGCGGCCTGGGGCCACGTTCTTCCGGGTTGAACCTTTGAATTCCTGGGGAGGGTGAAGGCTACCATATTAATATACCCTCGCTTTGGGCTTGATGTAGTCGATGTCAGAAGTCATCGTGTAGTCATGCACCGGGCGATAGCCCAGCGAGACCTTGCGTTCCCCCGCATCGGCCCATGACAAGGTGTGCTTCATCCAGTTCTTGTCGTCGCGGGTTTTGAAATCCTCGCGGGCGTGGGCGCCGCGGCTTTCCTGGCGGGCCAGCGCGCTTTCGACAGTCACTGCCGCCTGGGCAATGAGATTTTCGAACTCCAGTGTCTCGATCAAATCGCTGTTCCAGATCAGCGAGCGATCGGTGACGCGAATATCGTCAACGCCCGTCCAGATGCCGTTGATCGATGTAACGCCCTGGGACAGCACCTCGCCGGTGCGGAACACGGCGCAATCGGCCTGCATGGTCCGCTGCATGGCAAGCCGCAGCTCCGCCGTGGACCTGGCGCCATTGGCATGGCGGTAACGGTCGAACCGCGCAATCGACGCCTCGCCCGCGTTGACCGGCAGATCGGCGTGTGACGTATTGGGCTTCACCGTCTCGGCGCATTTCAATCCAGCCGCCCGCCCGAACACCACGAGATCGATCAGCGAATTGGAGCCCAGGCGATTTGCTCCGTGTACGGAGACACAAGCGGCCTCGCCCACTGCCAGAAGCCCCGGCACGGTCTTTTCAGTATCGTTGGGGTCGCCCGCCAGCGCTTCCCCGTGATAGTTCGTCGGGATACCACCCATGTTGTAGTGCACCGTGGGCAGGATCGGAATGGGCTCGCGGGTAACGTCAACGCCCGCAAAAATTCTAGCCGATTCCGAAATGCCGGGAAGCCGCTCATGCAGCACGCTGGGATCAAGATGCTCGAGATGCAAGTGAATGTGATCCTTGAGGGCGCCGACGCCCCGGCCCTCGCGGATTTCGATGGTGCAGGCCCGCGATACGACGTCCCGCGACGCCAAATCCTTGGCCGAGGGCGCATAGCGCTCCATGA
>JACMJT010000611.1 GCA_014380505.1 Hyphomicrobiales bacterium
AATTGAGCTGCCGCCTGCCGGGATTGGAGCAGCGTTCGCCCCAGCCTTTCGTCCTGAGCCGAACCCGCGAGATCCCACCGGGTTCGAAGCTTGCCAGCCGCCGCGCCACGGTGCTGCGCGGGTCAATTCCCGAGGCATTGGCGTACTTGGGCAAGCAAGGCATCAACCGCCTTCTTGTGGAAGGGGGCGCGCGAGTGGCGCACGCGTTTCTTGCGGCTGGACAGGTCGATGTGTTTCACCTTTTCCGCGCATCCCATGAAATCGGTCCGCAAGGTGTCGACGCGCTGGCGGGACTCACACTGGAAAAAGCCCTCTTGCCCTTCAACCTGCTTGAACAGGAAATGCTTGGGAAGGATCAACTGAGCGTCTATGAACGGCGCGAACAGGAAACCTCACCCTGAGGTGCCCGGCAAAGCCGGGCCCCCGAAGGGTCCAGCCGCCGCAGTTTTGGAAAAACGAACAATGTTCACCGGCATCGTAACGGACATTGGCGAAATCACCCGCGTGGAGGAACGCGGCGATACGCGTTTCGATATCCGCACCGGCTACGACATCAAGACCGTGGACCTCGGTGCATCGATCTGCTGTGCCGGTTGCTGCCTGACGGTCGTTGCGACGGCGCCCCATGCGTTCAGCGTAGACGTCTCGGCGGAGTCAATGTCGAAAACAACCTTGCGCCAATGGAAGGCCGGCACCCGCATCAATCTTGAACGCGCACTCAGGATGGGTGAAGAATTAGGCGGACACATGGTCTCCGGTCATGTCGATGGCATTGGTCATATCGTGTCGATCCGGACCGATGGCGACTCGAAGCGCTTTCGTATTCGCGTACCGGCGGAACTTGCAAAATTTATCGCCGGAAAGGGCTCCGTCACGCTCGATGGCGTGGCGCTCACGGTGAACGAAGTCGAGGCTCTTGAGTTTGGCGTCAACATTATCTCGCACACCCAAGCCGTTACCACATGGGGCCATGCGCGCGACGGCGATGCCGTCAACGTTGAAATCGATATGCTGGCGCGTTATGTGGCCCGCCTTGCCGAATTCGGTCAATCATGAAAGCCCAAAGAACAACCAACACCACCAGGATAAAGGCGCGCCTTCTTATTATCGAAGCGCGCTTCTACGCCGAACTGTGCGATGAACTGGCCTCGGGCGCCATCGCCGCAATCGAGCGGGCAGGGGCCACATGGGAACGCGTGGCGGTGCCGGGAGCGCTGGAGATTCCCGGCGCCATCGCCATGGCTTCGGCATCAAAGCGCTACGACGGTTATGTGGCATTGGGCTGTGTGTTGCGAGGCGAAACCACGCATTATGAAATTGTATCGAATGAAAGCGCTCGCGGTCTCATGGACCTCGCCATGAAAGGCATGTCCATCGGCAACGGCATTCTGACCTGTGAGAACGAGGAACAAGCCTGGGCTCGCGCCAAGGTGAACGGCATGGACAAAGGTGGCGCCGCCGCCGATGCGGCCCTCGCCATGATCCACTTCTCCCGCGCCATGCAAAAGAAAGTCCGCTCCAGGTGAACGACAAGCGCAGGGCCAGGCCCGTTGAGCGTGCTGCCGCAAGGCTGGGCGCCGTGCAGGCACTCTATCAGATGGATATTGCCGGAAGCGATTTGGGCGAGACGCTGGCGCAATTCAGCTCGCGCGCCAGCGGTGATGATTTCGAGGACGGCCAATGCGGTGAGGCCGATTACAAGTTCCTCAAGCAGGTCGTCGACGGCACAGTCCGAGAGCAAAACGCCATCGACCCCCTTGTCGATGCCATTCTCGACAAGAGCTGGCCCCTTCATCGGCTCGATGCGACGGTGCGCGCAATCATCAGGGCCGCCGCCTATGAGCTGATGTTCATGGAAAACGTTCCGGCCCGCGTGGTGATCAGCCAATATGTTGACGTTGCATCGGCTTTCTTCGAGGGCCAGGAGCCGGGGTTCATCAATGGTGTAGTTGATCGCCTCGCGCGGGAGCGCCGCCCCACGGAATTCGCTGCATGACGGCGGTTTTCGATGAGGCACTGGCCAAGCGCAATATTTTGCTTCTGGCGGTTTCGCAGGCTCTCTATTCTTCCTGCGCCATCATTGTCTTCACCACCGCTGCTCTTGCCGGTTTGATGCTTGCTCCGAGCCCTGGCTGGGCCACCGCCCCGATTACCACATTCGTGATCGGCGCAGCCGC
>JACMJT010000612.1 GCA_014380505.1 Hyphomicrobiales bacterium
CCTGCCCGGGATGTGAAGAAGCGCTTGACGATGCGGTCCTCAAGCGAATGGAAGGTAACGGCGATGAGCCGCCCACCGGGCGCCAGTAGTATCTCGGCCGCATGGAGTGCTGCCACAAGTTCGTCGAGCTCGCCGTTCACGTGGATGCGCAAGGCCTGGAAGGTTCGCGTCGCCGGGTGGATGCGGTCCTGCGGGCGCTTGGGGCCAGTCGCCTTCTCGATGGCGGCCACCAGCGCTCCCGTTGTGGTGATGGGCTCGTTTGCGCGGGCCTTGACGATGGCGCGGGCAATAGCCCGGGCCCGCGGCTCTTCGCCGAAGACATGGATGATCCGGCTCAACTGGTCCTGTGGAAGAGTGTTGACAGCGTCGGCGGCCGTGGTGCCCGCTTGCGCCATGCGCATGTCGAGCGGTCCATCGCGCATGAAGGAGAAGCCTCTGGCCGCTTCATCGATCTGCATGGAGGAAACGCCGATGTCGAAGACGATCCCGTCCACTTCATTGATACTGCTTGCGGCCATCAGCACCTGCATTTCGCCAAAGCGGCCTTCGACCAGTGTGAGCCGCCCCGCGTAGGTTTGTACGAGCGTCTGCCCCGCCCGGATCGCATGGGGATCGCGGTCGATCGCCACCACCTTGCAGCGGGCGCGGTCAAGAATGGCGCGCGTGTAGCCGCCAGCACCAAAGGTGCCGTCCACATAGATGCCGCCGTCACGGGGCTGGAGCGTGGCCAGCACCTCGGCCAGCATCACCGGTTCATGGGCTGTGTTCTCAAAGCTCATCGGCTGGTAAAATTCAGGGTGAACAAGACGTTAAGATTACGCCGACAATGCTCTTGGGAGCCTTAACAAATAGTTTCAAAAAGTTGCCAGCCGGCCTGTAAGCCGGGTTCTGTCCTTACAGGGCTTGCGCCCGGCAAGGGATGACCATTCATCTGGAACCTCCGTCGCCGGAGGCTTCGCGCGACCTACCCGGGCGGTGAGCCGGAAACAGCCCTGGACCCGAAGGTCCGTACCGCCCCTATTCGGTCTTGCTCCCGGTGGGGTTTGCCGTGCCGCCGCCGTTGCCGGAAGCGCGGTGCGCTCTTGCCGCACCATTTCACCCTTGCGGCCAGCCTTGCGGCCAGGTTCGCGGTATAATTTCTGTGGCACTTTCCCTGGGGTTGCCCCCGCCGGGCGTTACCCGGCACCGTGTTTCCATGGAGCCCGGACTTTCCTCCCCCGCACCCTTTCGGGATTAGCGGCAGCGGTCATCCGGCCGACTGGCCAGGCTGAGGTAGGCTGCCCAGGCGGCGCCGTCAACCGAAACGCGCACTTCCCCATTTCCATGGGAGTCTGTACATAACGCGGAAGGCCTCCTGGATTCCCGACATGTTTTCCCGCCCCATGCTCGCCTTCTTCTTGATCGCCGTGGTTCCCGCAAGCGTGGCGGCCCAGGAACGGCTATGGAGCCTTGATGCCGGCGACGAGGATGCCTATCTGGTTTTCGGCGTGCCTGAAACCGACGATGTCGGCATCAGCTTCTGGTGCACCATGGGAACGGACGAGATCGGTATTTTCGTGCCCGAAGTGGACTCCGCCATTAAGCCCGGAAAGACTGTTCCCTTTACCATGACCGCCGGCGAGACGGTGGCGCGGTTTGAAGGAAAGACCACAGCCAACGAGATGTCCGGTACCTCCAGCCTGGAGGCGAAGGTTTCCGCCGGCGAACCATTCTTCGAAGCCTTGAAAGAAGCCGACCGTTTCAAGGTGAAGGTGGGCAATGAAGAGAACGTTTATCCGCTGATCGATGCCGACGTGAGCGGGCTTCTGGCGCTCTGCAGGAAGCCCTGATCAATCGGGCAAGGCCGCGACAAGGCGTTCAAGCGTTTCGACCGTCGAACGATCCGCGATACCATCAATGCGCGCGGGGCGAAAATGCCTTTGAAAGGCGTTCACCGCGTTTTGCGTCGTGATGTCAAATTCACTTTCCAGCGAAACACCGTACCCATAACCCGACAACTGCGCCTGCAACGCCGCAACCGCCGCGCTACGATCGCCCAGCCGCAGCACAGGTCCATCGCTGATCGCCGCCGGCTCTACCCAATGGCCCACGCCATCGCGATGCAAATGAGCCCAGTCGAATTTTTCACCGGGATCGATCTTGCGCGCCGGCGCCACATCGGAATGGGCCACGAGATTGCGTGGCGGAATGTGATGGCGCTCGCCGATGTCGTGGCAGAGAGCAATGACGGCACGCATCTGCGCATCGGGAAAATCAGGGTAGCCCGATGCATGCCCCGGATTCTGGATCTCGATGCCGATGGAGCGCGTGTTGATATCGGTTTCGCCGCGCCAAGAGGAAACTCCAGCATGCCAGGCGCGCATCTCCTCGCCCACCATCTGAACGATGTCGCCTGCGCCATCCACGAGATAGTGACACGAAACACCCGACGAGGCGTTGCACAGCCAAGCGCAAGCCGCGGCCGCACTCTCCATGCCGGTATAGTGCAGCACGATCGTGTCGGGGCGGCGGTCGCCGGCCCTCGCCTCGATGTTTGGAGAAGCCATGAACGATTGCGCCAGCGGTGAACGGATCATGTGGCGCGTTCCTTCATGATCCGGCCATAGGCCTCGTTGATGCCCTGAAGCCGTCCGGTGGCCAGCGCTATCATTTCTTCGGGAACGCCTGCTGCGATGTGGCGGTCGGGATGATTGGCGCGCACCAGCTTGCGGTAGCGTTGCTTGATTGCATCCAGCGGCGCTGTCCGCTCGACCCCGAGAAGGCGGTACGGATCGATCGTCTCGCCGGCCACGTGGCGCGATTTGATGCCGTCGAACTCGGTTTCCGAAAAACCGAAAATCAAGGCCACCGCTTCCAGAAAGCCAATTTCGGCGGGATGGAGGGCATCGTCGGCCTTCGCAATGTGAAACAAGCCGTCCAGCACATCTTCCAGTACGGCGGATTTGGTTTTGAACAGCCGCGCGATCTGGCGGGCGTAGCTGTCGAATCCCGCGACGTCCTGCTTCGCCAGATTGAAAACCCGCGCCACCGCCGCAAGTTCGGCCGTGGGAACATGGAAAACCTGCTTGAAAGCGTTGATCTCGCCTTGTGTCACAATGCCGTCGGCCTTGGCCATCTTGGCGCCAAGTGCGATCATGCCGATGGTGAACGCAATCGATTTTTCGGGCGCGGTGGCGCGCGAGCGGGCAAGCTTCGTGAGGAAGCCACCGATCGAATAGCCAGTGGCGGAAATGCTCTCGGCGATGCGGGTCCAGATCGACATGGAAGCGGAAGATTAGCGGATTCGCAAATCAGCCGCGTTTGAAATAATGCGCCAACTTGAACACGGGCGTGTCGATATCCAGGTGCTGCGCCAGCCGTCGCTCCACATGCCAGGCGCGTCCCGCCGTCCAAACGGTGGCCCAAACCACCGGGACAGCGCCGAGTACCATGAGCCCATACATCATGACGTCGGGGAGGCCGAACAACTTCGAGGCGGCCCAGACGGTCGCCACCATGGCGGCGCCGAGCTTGCAGAACACCAGCAGCGTGACGCCGGCGGCGGCGAGAAAACAGCCCAGCGGACTGAAAGCCTGGGTGCCCGCGCGCGGCTGTGTTTCCGGTTTGAGGATTTCCTGTTCCATGGCGGCACATATGCCCGCTGGACGGCTTGTTTGCAACCGGGCGGCTATACCATTCTCTCCATGGCAGTCCCCGGACTCGATCCGGGATCAACCCTAGCCATCCAGTCTGGATCACCCGCTCGGAGACCGGTGATGGAGAGAGGGGGAAGATGCATCGTCTCCGTCAACTGCAATAGTGTTGTCCACTGCGCCGGTTCTGAAGATCGAGATGGATATGATCGCGGTGGTGGCGATCTGAACCGGGCCCCAGGACGGTCATGAAATCGTTGCATGCTTCCTGCCGCACGAGCTGCAAAAAGCCGCGCTCGTCGGAGCTCCCCCGCCACCCGTCAAGCACGGTGATCTTGCGTCCGCTTTCCAGGGTAAAAGCCGCGATGTCGATGGCGTTGCCATAGCCGTGCTCGCTCATCTTGCCGCCCCTCTTGTTGTTGCGCGCCCGGCAGGAATAGGACGCAACGACATCGATGGAGACGACGCTTTCGCTGAAGCGGCGCTGAGCCGCCGGCTGCACCACGTCTTGCAGCCAATCGTTGAGCGGGTTTGCCATGCCGCAGTTGAGCGTGGCGGGCTGGCTGAAATTTACATTCGCAAGCGTGAGAACGCGCCAGGGGTTGGGCACTTCGCAGCCATTGCCCTCGTCGATGGCGCGCAACCGCTCCGCCAGTCCCAGTTCAGAAGGCTCGGTGGCGCAGCGGGCGGGAGGAGCCACGAGCCCCTCAGTTTCAAAACTCGTCCGGTTCCCGGAACAGGCGCTCAGGAAAACGGCAAGCGCTGCTAGCCCAAGGAGCCCCCTAATCCACACCATACGCAACTCCACCCGAACCGGAACGGCGAAGCTAAGTGGCTGCGGTTAACATTCCGTAGTGGCGGGATCAGCGATTCAGCGCGGCCACAAGCTGGGCCACGTCGCCGTTGCGCTTGGAAAGATAAGAGGTGAATATTCCCCGCTGCATATGGCGCAAGGAAAAGATCAACACCTTGACGTCCGTCACCTTGTAGGAACCCTTGCTCCCCGACAGGCGCCACACCACGGTGTAAACTTGCCCGGAGACGAGGTAGACTTTACTGTCGATCCGGATTTCGTTGCCATTGCCAGTGGCACCGCCCAGTTCGTACTTGGCAATCCTGTATTCGCGCGACTTGTCCGCGAAATAGCGCGCCATGAAAGTCGCCACACCGTCGTAGTAGCGGCGGCGCTGGCCGGCGGGAAGTTTGGCCTTGTACTGTCCAAGCGAATAGTCGGCGATTTCAGCCAAGCCGC
>JACMJT010000613.1 GCA_014380505.1 Hyphomicrobiales bacterium
ATCAACTGGCGCGCAAAATAGATGTCGGTCCGGTCGGTGAAGACCGCTGTTACCTGACTCAACCCATAGCGCGAAATCGAGCGGGTATAGGAAAGTCCCGGCAGTCCCGCGATGGCGTTTTCCACCGGGAAGGTCACCCGCTGTTCGGCCTCCAACGGAGAGAAGCCCGGCGCCTCGCTGTTTATCTGGACTTGGACGTTGGTGATATCTGGTGTCGCGTCGATAGGCAGCCGCTGGAAGCTCCATATGCCGAGCGCACAAAGCAGCAACACGAATGCAAGCACTACCCATCGGAAACGGATCGCGGCAGCGACGATGCGGTCAAGTAGACCCGGTGGGGCCTGATCAATGGTCATGGCTGGCCCCGGACTTCTCCACATCGGCGCGGATCAAAAATGCGCCGTCCGTCACATACTCGGTGCCCCCCTCAAGACCACCGGTGACCTCAGTCCACTCCGGCGTGCGCCTACCGATTTCCAACATCCGCACTTCGTAAGTGTTGCCCACCTTGGCATAGACCACCTCGAAATCGCGGAACCGCTGGATTGCCTTGGTGCGAACCGCAAGCGGCACCTGCTGCGTCCCGACTTCAAACGCCCCATTAACACCCATTCCGGCGCGGAACGCGGTCGAGACGCTCGGCGGCAAATGCACATGCGCAATCAACGTCTGACTGGTGAGACTTGCCGTTGGCAACGTCGCCTCAACCTTGGCCGTGATCTCGGCATCGCCTGCAAGGTTGCGCACCCGCACCGGCTGGCCGACCTTGATGCGTTCGGCATCGCGGGGATATACGAAGAATTCGGCGTGAAGCTGGGTTGGATCGGCGATAACCAGCAACGCCTGCGTTCCCGTCACTTCGCCGATATTGGCATTCTTTTCGACCACAACCCCGCCAATAGGCGCTGTTACGGAATAGGTTTGCAGACTGCTGCTGGATTCGACCCGCGCCAGCACCTGGCCCCGCTTGACCTGCTGACCAAGCTCGGCCTGCATCTGGACGATACGCCCAGGATAAACGGCGCGGACATTGGCCTTGCCCTCCGGAACAATCTCAACACGGCCTGACATGGTGATCAGTTCGCCGACAACTGCCGGGCCTGCCCTTTCCGATTTGACGCCGCCCTGCCGCGCTGCCTCAGCAGAGATGGTGGTGCGGCCTTCATAGGAGGCATAGGACCAGGAATGGGTGCGGCCACCTTCCACCGCCGTCACCCGCACGTCGAAGGAATGCGGCTCACGGACGACGCCATTGCCGCGCAGATAGTCTTCCCTGGGGGTGAAGCTGAATTGGTCTACACGACCACCGAGGCGTGAGAGCATCACGCCGAGCTGGACCTCGACTGGTGCGATGGGCTTGTCATCGCGATAGGAGTAGATGTGGAACTCCGGCTCAACGCCATCCTCGAATATCGTAATCTCAACCGCGAAATTACCGTCCCGCAGCATCCGGCCCCGATGGGAGCCGCGCTCATACTCGGCAGCGGAAGCTTGTTCGCCTTCAGCCGCTTTGTTGTCCTCGCCACAGCCAGCCAGCAGCAAGCCGAACCCCAAGGCGGCGACGCCCAGAATCTTGTGCGTAAGCATCAGCGTTTCTCCTCGCCAGCTATCAAGGACAGGTGGCGACCCGACAGACGATCAAGCCGGGCACCGTCCAGATGGAAGCGCCGCAAGAGATCGATGCGGCGCGTTTTGACTTCGA
>JACMJT010000614.1 GCA_014380505.1 Hyphomicrobiales bacterium
AACATTCCGGCGTCGTCGTGAAGAAAATGTCGGAGCGCAAAGCTGATCTGGTCGAGATGCGGCCGTCCGGCGGCGGGCGCACGCGTCTGGTTTTCTATGCGCCGACGCGCGGCCTCATCGGTTATCAGGGCGAGTTGCTGACCGATACGCGCGGCACCGCGATCATGAACCGCCTGTTCCATTCCTATGCGCCCTATGCCGGTGAAATTCCCGGCCGCCATACCGGCGCGCTATTGTCGAATGCCGATGGCGAGGCCGTGGCCTATGCGATCTTCAACCTGCAGGACCGTGGCCCCATGTTCATCGAGCATGGCACGAGAGTCTATGCCGGGATGATTGTCGGCGAACACACGCGCGGCAATGATCTCGAACTCAATGTCATCAAGGGCAAGAAGCTCACCAATGTCCGCGCCTCCGGCAAGGATGAAGCGGTTGTCTTGACGCCCCCCATCCGCATGTCGCTGGAGAAGGCGCTGGCCTATGTCGGCGATGATGAGTTGGTGGAAGTGACGCCGAAATCGATCCGCCTGCGCAAGGCGATCCTCGATCCGCACTTGAGGAAGCGCGTTAGCCGCTCGAAGGAAGCCGAGAACGCGGCCTGATCATTCAACGCCGCACGGCGTTCCCGACATCAGATTTTCCGCCTGCATTGGCGTCGCACCGATGACTTCCACGAGTCCGGTCTGACAATTGAAATCGCGCGCCATTCGGTCGGCGGCTTCCCGCGCCTTGGCGTTTGCCCTCGGCAACGAACCCTCAACCAGAGCTACCCGGCAGGAATTCCCATTTTCGATTCTGGTGACGCCGAGCCAGGATTTTATCTTCGTGTTGTCGTCGTTGTCGGACACGTTCCAGCGCTGGATCGCGGCAAACGGCTTGCCGCTCTCAAGCCGCCATTCCACCGTCGTGTTGATGGTGTTGAAGCGGCCAAAGGTTTGCTGCGCGGAACAATGTTCGAAACCATTCCTGCCGTAGGCCACAAACGTTCGCAAATCGCCCTCGGCCCAGTAGATATCGTAGCCCTTGTAACCGGGGCAGGTGAAGGCGCCGAAGGATTCTTCCGCTTCAGCCGCGGTGCGCGTGCATTTGCCGATGTCATAGGTCGTATAGGCGTGGGTGATCTCTCCGGCAGTGGCGGCATCGGACCACAGAAACACGGCGAACAGCGCGGCAAATCTTTTCATGGCGTCACCTCACATCGCAGGCGTGGCAATGCCTTTAAGGGCGCACGCGGCACGGACGGTATTGTGCAGCAAGCAGGCGATGGTCATCGGGCCAACACCCCCGGGAACCGGCGTGATCGAGCCAGCTACCTTCTCGCAGGAGGCGAAATCGCAATCGCCAACCAATTTGCCCTTGCCGTCGCGTTCGATGCGGTTGATGCCGACGTCGATGACGCAGGCGCCCGGCTTCAGCCAATCGCCCTTCACCATTTCCGCCCGTCCCACCGCGGCGATGACCAGATCGGCCCGGCGCACGACGCCCGGCAAATCCTTCGTTCTCGAATGCGCGATGGTGACGGTGCAGTTTTCCGCCAGCAGCAGTTGCGCCACGGGCTTGCCAACGATGTTGGAGCGTCCGATCACCACGGCCTCCAGCCCATCGAGCTTGCCCAGGGCATCCTTGGCCAGCATGACGGAACCCACGGGCGTACATGCCACGAGAGAGTCCTGACCCGTCGAAAGCTTGCCGACATTGACGACATGGAAGCCATCGACATCCTTCGCTGGATTGACGGCGCCGAGCACCTTGGTTGAATCAATATGCTTGGGCAGCGGCAGTTGCACCAGGATGCCATGGCAGGCGGGATCGCCGTTGAGCCTGTCGATAAGCGCCAGAAGATCGGCCTCCGGCGTCGAAGCGGGAAGCTTGTGCTCCCAGGAGTTCATGCCAACTTCGACCGTCTGCTTCGCCTTGTTGGCGACATAGACCTTGGAGGCCGGATCCTCGCCCACCAGCACGACGGCGAGTCTCGGCGTCAGCCCATGCCTGGTCTTTAATTCGGCAACCGCCTTGGCAATGCGGCCCCGCAAGCCCTCGGCATAGGCCTTTCCGTCAATGATCTTCGCCATCTCTCAGTCCAATTCCGTTTGCATTTACGAAGAGCGGCGATATCACAGCGAAAAGCCGTAACCGAAGATCCAGATGAGGAGACGTCTCAAGAAATAAAGCGCAAGCAGCAGCACAATTGGCGAAATATCGATGCCGCCAAGGTCGGGCAAGATTCGCCGGATGGGCCCGAGCAGAGGTTCGGTCAGGCGGCGCAAGGCGTAGCCCACCTGGCGCACATACGGGTTGGAGCCGTTGATCACATTGAAGGCGATA
>JACMJT010000615.1 GCA_014380505.1 Hyphomicrobiales bacterium
CGCTATCTGATGGATTACCTCACCTGGATGCTCTACGCCTATCCGATGTTCCTGGTGCAACTTCCGATCGTTTCGGCGCTGCTGTTCTGGACGTTCAAGCCTGAATACCGCGACCTGTCGCGCGCCGTGGCGCGGTTGCGGACGCAGGTGATCATGGATGGGCCATTGGGAATGCCGGGGTGGTCGGCCATCCTCCTGTTCCTTCTGACTATCGTGGGCTGGATCGCTTTTTCGGAACAACTGGGACTTGGCATTGTCGCAATCGCCGGTGCCGTGGCTTTCCTCGTCGCCGGGCTGGTGCGCTGGGAGGACATTAATTCCGGGGTGAACTGGGGCGTCGTGCTGCTCTATGCGGCGGCAATCTCGCTGGGTGTTGAGATGAAAGAAACGGGAGCCGCAGAGTGGGTGGCGCAAACCTTTATCGGAGCACTTGCGCCCCTTGGAGCAGATCAGGGCTTTGGGCTCTATGCCGCAGTCGCGGTGCTGACAACCTTCGTGACCAATACCATGACGGCGGGTGCTGCTGTCGCCGTGCTTGGCCCGGTGGTTCTCAAAACGGCGACCGTGGCCGGAGACGATCCGCTCACCATCGGCTTCATCACGGCGATTGCCTCGGCCTTCGCCTATATCACCGCCGCCGCCCACCCGGCGTTCACCATCATCTATGCGTCGGGTTATCTCAAGGCTTCGGATTTCTTCAGGTCGGGAATTCGCATGACCTTCGTTTCGCTCCTGCTGATCCTCGGCGCCGCCACCTTCTACTGGCCGTTGATTGCGCGATGAGAGAGACTGCCGCATAATTGGCCATGCTCGGATTCTTCAAACGCACCACGCTCTCGGACCGCCAGGAAGCGGCGGTGCAGAAGACGTTGAAAACCCTGGCGGCGCAACGGCGTAACCGTTTCCGTATTCTGGCCTGCATCGACGGATCGGACGAATCCTTCGTGACAGTGCGTTTCGCGGCGCGGTTCGCCCAAGGCGATGAATGCGACATCATCGTGCTGTTCATCCGCCCCATAGATCAGGGCCTGCATTCGGGCGGACTGCAAGTCCGGCTGGCGCGGCAGAACATGATGGACGCGGGCTTCGAGCTTCCGGGTGTGAAGAATCTCAGGCGGGCGCTTGAAATTCTGAAAGAGGAAGGAATCGACGCGGAATCATGGCCGAAGGAAACAGGGCACCAGGACGCCTGGGGAGATGCCGCAGGCGACACCAAGGTCGAGTACCAAAGCCCCGAAGGCCGCAATGTGGTGCTCAAGCTCAAAACCGCGCCTGACGCCGCCAGCGGCATACTCGATCAATATGAACTTGGCCCCTATAATCTGATGATCCTCGGTCAGCCATCGAAATGGCGTGGGGAACTCAGGGCCTTTTTCGATGCAGGCATCGTCCAGACGGTCGCCACCATGGCGCCGTGCTCTGTTCTGGTGGCGCGCCAGAGCCTGGACAAGCAGGGTTTTTTCATTTGCACGGATGGTACGTCGCGGTCGATGCAGGCGGTGCGCCGCGCCGCCGTTCTGGCGCATATGACGGATGAACCGATCACGCTGTTCGCCGCCGCCGACAGCGAGGCGGGGCTGGGCGCAGCCGAGGAAGCCGTGGCCAATGCCAAGGCGCTGCTCAAGGCCATGAAGATCACCGTTGCCGACACCAAGGTGGCGGTGGGAGAACCGGTCGAGGAAATTATCGAACGGGGTTCCCTCTTCAAGATCATCGTGGTGACCGACGAGGGCCGTTCGCGCCTGCAACGCCTGTGGAAAGGCTCGACGGCGACCGACGTTGTCCGCAAAGCGCGCACCAGTGTTCTCGACGTGAGGTAGGGATGGCCGATTTCAAGCTTTATGGTTTTGGTGAATCGGGCAACTCCTACAAGGCCGCCCTGATGCTGGAACTCTGCGGGCTCGCTTGGCAGCCGGTGTGGGTCGACTATTTCAATGGCGAAACCCGAACACCCGAGTATCGCCGGACGGTGAATGAAATGGGCGAAGCGCCTGTTCTGGTGCATGGAACTAAACGTCTAACCCAATCGGGCGTAATCCTCGATTACCTGGCCGAGCTCACACGCAAGTTCGGGCCCAAGAGCGACGATGAACGGCGTGAAATCTGGCGCTGGATGCTATTCGACAATCACAAGTTCACCAGTTATCTGGGCACGCTGCGTTTTCTTATCAATTTTGCAAAGTCCGGCGAGACGCCGGTGACGGAGTTCCTGCGGGCGCGTTGCATTACCAACCTCAAGATCGTCGACGAGCATCTTGCCAAGAATGCTTTCATCATCGGCAAGCGCGCCACAATCGCCGACCTCTCCATGTGCGGCTATCTTTACTATGGCGAAGAATTGCCGGTGCCGCTCGACAGCCACACCCATGTGCTGAACTGGCTGGACCGCATCAAGGCGTTGCCGGGGTGGAAGCACCCTTACGATCTGCTGCCGCGAGCTAAGGTTTGATCAGGCAACCTTGCGCGGTTCGTGGGCGAAGGAACTGAGGCCCAGCCATTGCTGCATGGCGGAGGCGATGGCCGGGTCGCCATCGAGATGAAGCTTTCCCTTGTCGAGTTCCTGGGCAACTGTCGACATACCCATCCAGATCGAGGTCATGCTGCGCAAGGGCCCACGCACCAGCAGGTCAACTTCGTAGCCTGGATCAAATCCGCAAAGGTCGACCTTGCCTTCATCGATCACCAGCCACCAGTTGCGCTGGGCCTGCGGCAATTCCGGGTACTGAAACTGTATCGTACAGCGCCGCGGCGGCAGCGGTTCCGGGCGGAGGCTGCGCCGCATATCCCACATCAACAGTGATGGATCGAGATTGCGCAAGGAAGCCTTGGATTCCACCCAGCGGTGGCCCCAGCCTCCCAGGTTCATTATGATGTCGCGAAGGTCTTCGCCGGCCCGAGTCAGGTGATATTCCGCGATACGGTTTTGGCTGCCCGTTGAAATCTCCACCACACCCGCCTGGACCAGTTCCTTCAGGCGTTTTGAAAGAAGCGTCGGCGACATGCGCGGCACGCCGCGCCTCAAGTCATTGAAGCGGGTTGTGCCGCACAACAACTCCCGCAAAATGAGTATGGTCCAGCGCTTGCCCACGATTTCGGAGGCCATGGCGACCGGACAGAACTGGCCGTAACTCCCGTGCTCCTCCATACTGATCCTCCTACGCTAATAAACCTCAGTTCAAGCCCAATTGTCGCGCAAAGCGGGCAGCAAGGAAAGGAGTCTCTTAGTACAGTTTCGGAACTAGACGGCCCGCCAAATTGGAGGGATGCTTGCGTTCATCATCGCTCATTCAATCAGGAGAACGCCATGACCAGCACCGTTGCCAAAAGAGCATCCACACCCATCGAAGACACATCCGCCCTTATACACAGGCTTGGCGAGAGTTTTGCCAGCAAGGCCTCCGAGTTCGACGCAACCGACGGTTTTGTTGCCGAAAATTACGAGGCGCTGCGGGCCTCAGGCCTGCTGGCTGCCGCCGTACCAGCCGAACTTGGCGGGCTTGGCATGGCTCTCCCGGAGCTCTGCGACATGTTGCGGAGGCTCGCCCATTATTGCGGTTCGACGGCGCTCGCCTTCTCCATGCATACCCACCAGGTCGCTATCCCAGCCTGGCGCTGGCGCCACCAGAAGGTGGCCATTGTCGAACCCTTGCTCAAACGGGTTGTGGCGGAAAACCTCATCCTCCTCTCCAGCGGAGGGTCCGACTGGATCGCCGGGTCTGGAAAGGCGGTCAAGGTCGAGGGTGGCTATCGCATCTCGGCGCGCAAGATTTTTACCTCCGGCGCTCCGGCTGGAAACATCCTGATGACCGGCGCCACTGTCCAGAAGGACGGCGAGCCCGACCAGGTCATCCATTTCGGCGTACCCATGAAGGCGCCGGAAGTGAAAATCCTCGATACGTGGCACGCCATGGGCATGCGGGGCACCGGTTCCCACGATGTGCTGATCGAAGGCCTGTTCATCCCGGACAGCGCCGTCGCCATGACGCGCAAGGCGGGTGAGTGGCATCCGGTGTTCCAGATTATTTCCACGGTGGCGTTCCCACTCATCTACGCGGTCTACCTCGGAGTTGCCGAGAGCGCCCGCGATATCGCCATCGGACTGGCGAAGAAACGCATGCCGACACATCACGTTGCCGATCTGGCGGGGCGAATGGAAACCCAGCTCCGCGGCGCCCAAATGGCGCATCAATCGATGATCGCGGCGGCCGAGCGCAATGCGCCATCGGCGGAGTCGGTGAATGATGTCATGATCGGCCGCGCACTGGTCGCCGATCACGCTCTGAAATCCGTTGAACTGGCGATGGAACTGGCGGGCGGCGCCTGTATCTATCGCGCCAACGGTCTTGAGCGCCGCTTCCGCGATATTCAGGGCGCGCGCTTCCATCCCCTACAATCGGGACCGCAGGCCCAATACGCGGGATCGATTGCATTGGGTCTGCCGGTGGCAACCGTCTTCTGAAGCTTAAGCTCCCCCCTCATAACCACCATGAGCCTAGCGAGGCTCGCCGCTACGGGAGATGGCAACCATCGTGAATATTAGCGGAAGTGTCCTGGGGGCCATTGGGAATACCTCCATGGTAGAACTGCGCCGGGTTCTACCCGCTAATTGCGCCAGGGTTGTCGTGAAAATTGAAGGGGAGAATCCCACCGGGAGCATGAAGGACCGAATGGCGCAGGCCATGATCGCTGGGGCCGAAAACGACGGCAGATTAAAACCCGGGGATACCGTTGTCGAATACACGGGGGGTAGCACCGGTGCATCATTAGCGCTTGTCTGCGCCGCCAAGGGCTACCGGCTTCGTCTTGTCACTTCCAACGCGTTCAGTGAAGAAAAACTGACCCAGATGGCAGCATTGGGGGCGGAGCTTCAACTCGTGCCCAGCGAAGGAGGGCTGATTACCAAACGTCTCATTTTAGATATGATTGAAGCCGCCAAGAAGATCAGCCGAGAGCCCCGAACATACTGGACCGACCAACTGAATAACGCGGATAGTATCGCCGGCTACCATCCAATGGGTGAGGAAATTTGGAACCAGTCAAACGGCAAAGTGGATGTTTTCGTCCAGTCGATAGGAACCAGCGCCTCTTTGCGTGGCGTGACTGCCGTGCTCAAGCGTCGCAATCCAGACTTGAGAGTCGTCGCTGTCGAGCCGGCGGAATCGGCAGTATTGTCTGGCGGAAAGGCTGGCGCCCACAAGATCGAAGGCATTGGTATTGGCTATGCCCCTCCGCTTTGGGATCCCGCTATAGTGGACGAGATCATCGCCGTTCCTACCGCGGATGCGGAAGGAATGGCGCGCCGACTCGCTCGAGAGGAAGGACTGTTCGCCGGGACGTCGTCCGGAGCGAATGTCATCGCAGCTATCAGAGTTGCGGAGCGACTGGGCTCAAGCCGCACTGTAGCGACCCTATTAATTGACTCGGGTCTGAAATACCTCAGCACAGATGTGTACCGTCGGCCGGCGGATGCGCGGGCTTATTCTTCAACTTAGGAGGCCGTGAGCAAAAATTGCGAAGCCGCTTTGCCCCTGCGCACGCTAGGCTTTAATTGAAGGGGCCATGGCGTCGAGGTACTCGTCGAGGTGTTCGAGATTCTCGAAGCGCATCCAGCCTTCGTCTGTTTCCGCTTCCACCGTGCCGTCGGACAGGATGCGGGCTGGACGGTTGCGGATCGCGCGTTCCTCCACGACGTAGAGCTGGTCTCCCGTTCCGGTAGAAGTTTCATCCGCTTCGGAAATTTGTTCGGCAGGCGGTTCATTCTCGGGTTCCGCCACGGGAGTTTCCGGCTCGTCGCCGAAGGCTTGCCGGATACCGGTCTTGGCATCTTCCAAAGCCTTGATGGTTTCATCGACCGCTGGCGAAATTTCTTCCATCGCCGGGACAGGCTGGGCGGTCCGGCGGCCAAACTCGGGGATGACGGTTTCAGTCTGGCCAGGAGTCACCGCCGCGGACGTATGGGCTAATGGCGCGGCCCCGGCCTCCAGGGCTGAAATGACGCCACCCAGGCCAAGGGCAATTACGCCGCCCACCAGCAGGAGGGCAGCGAACTCGGATGTAATGCCCCAGCCAACGACGGAGCCGGGTGAAAAAAAGATCATCAGCCCCAGGGCAATTGCCACCGCCACCAGCAGAATACCGGCGATCAACATCAGTTTCGACATGTCTCTCCCCTTTGGGCAGGCACGATTCGCCCGTGATACTCAACAGACTGCATTCGTGGTTAATATTTCCTCAATCAGTGTAGCCCGGCTGGTATCAGGATTCGACAATGATTTTCGGAGCCGGACGGGCCAAGCCGCCGCCTTCGATGGCGGCCCACACCTGGCGGGCGATGTCGCGGTAAAGAGCTGCATGGACCCCATCGGGAACCGTGGCGACCACGGGCTCGCCCCGGTCTGAGCGCTCGCGCAGGTCCTTGTCGAGCGGGACTTCGCCGAGGAAGGGAATGCCAAGGCGTGCGGCCTCCTCACGGGCGCCGCCGTGGCCAAAAATCTCGTGGCGAGAACCGCAGGTGGTGCAAATGAAATAGCTCATGTTTTCGACAATGCCGATCACCGGCACATTCACCTTGCGAAACATGTTGAGGCCCTTGCGCGCATCGATCAACGCCAAATCCTGGGGCGTCGAGACGATCACAGCACCCGACAGGGGTGTCTGCTGGGCCAGCGTCAATTGCGCATCGCCCGTTCCCGGCGGCATATCGACAATCATCACATCGGTCTCGCCCCATGCGACCTCGCGCAGCAACTGGGTCAGCGCCGACATGACCATGGGTCCCCGCCAGATCATCGGGGTGTCCTCGGCGACCAGAAAGCCAATGGACATGAGTTCAACTCCAAAGCGCGTCATCGGCTTCATTTTCTTGCCCTCGGCATCGGAGGCTTGGGGCTTGCCGGTGAGGCCGAAGAGTTTAGGCATTGAGGGACCGTAGACATCGGCATCGAGCACCGCGGTCTTGAGGCCCAGCGAATGGAGCGCCAGCGCCAGATTGATCGCGGTGGTGGACTTGCCGACGCCGCCTTTTCCGGAGGCTACGGCGACAATGTGCTTAACCCCCGGCACGGCGTGGCCGCGCGTCGCTGCCTGCGCTTTCGGTCCTGGTTCGCGTTCCGCGGCACGTTCGGCGGTCAATGCTATCATCGCCTTGGTGACTCCGGGGATCGCCAGTACTGCCTTCTCCACGGCGGCGCGCAGAATCTCCATGGTCTTGACGTGACGGGGATCGGTGGTGAGCGCGAACATCACGGTAGAGCCATCGATGGCGATATCGGAGACCAGCCCGGCGGAGACGAGATTGCCGCGCCCATCGGGTGCGGCGATGCGCTTCAGCACCTGTAGCACATCTTCTCCAGTCAAGCCGGCCATTGATTGCAATCCCTGTGTTCGGGCCGGAATAGACCGATCACAGGCGTGCCGCAACCTCGCGGCGAAGCACCGGCAGCAAATCCGTTTCAAACCATGGATTGCGCTTCAGCCACGCATTGTTGCGCCATGAGGGATGCGGCAGGGGAATGATCGCGGGTGATAACGCTAGCCCCTCGCGCCAGGCGGCGACGCTTTGATCGAGACTGCCCTTATAGCGATCCCCCATGTGCCACTTCAGGGCGTATATCCCCAGCGCTATGATCAACTCGATCTGGGGCATGGCCGCAAGAAGCGGGGCGCGCCACGCCTTGGCACATTCCATGCGGGGCGGCAGATCGGAGCCCGTCCCCGATAATCCCGGAAAACAAAAGCCCATGGGCAGAACCGCGATGCGCCGGGGATCATAGAATATCTCCGGCCCAATCCCCAGCCACCCCCTGAGGCGGTTGCCGGAAGGGTCGGTGAAGGGCTTACCAGAGGCGTGCACTCGGGTCCCCGGCGCCTGGCCGACGATAAGGATACGGGCCATGGAGCTTGGCTGCAGGACCGGGCGGGGCTCATGCGGCAAGGGCTTGCCCACGGGGCTGTCGCGGCAGATGCGGCAGCTTGAGATTTCGTTAACTACTTTTTCAAGCTCGGATCCAAACCGGTTCATTGCAAACTGTCTCGAAATTTAAGCGCTTCAAAAAGCCGATCTTAGAGCCAAACGGCTAGGGTGACCTATTGAATTGAACAAACCTGTGGTGCCGAGGGCTGGAATGCAATCCGAAACCATCGCGCAAATGATGCTCGACCGGCATAGCTTCCTTAAGGAAAAGGGGCTCGACAGCGAGGCATCGAAAGCCGAAGCGCCGCGCTTGCCCAAGGCCGACGAGATTCATTGGCAACGGGATCTTCTCCTCCTGTTCCTGCGCAACCAGCTTCGTGTGGCGCCCGCCATGCCTATCCTGGCGATGCTGCTGGCGATGACCAGCGTCACCTGGGCGCCCTATGCCGTTGTCCTTAGCTGGCTTGCCGCCGCACTCGGGTGCCAGGCCATCCAGTGGTATTTGTGCCACTTGTATTTCCGTAAAGAGCGCACCTCCGACGAACAGCGCGACTGGATCGGCATGCTCTCGGCGTCGGAGCTGTTAATCGGCGTGGTCTGGTCGGCGCCGCTGTTCATCTTCTGGAATACGGCCGGCAGCCTGCAGCAAGTCTATCTGATCGCATCGATCATGGCCGTCGTCGCCGTGCGCTTGCTGATCGTTAACAGTTTCATGCCGGTGCTGATTGCGGGAACGGGCGTGCTGACGATCGGCGTGGCCATGCGTTGCGTATGGGAACCGGAGCCCATCTATCTGGCACTTGGCGCCACCATCCTGGCGCTTGAGGCTTTCTTCCTGCTGGTTGCGCGCAATCTACAGGAAACCGCCCGAGACATGCTGATTTTCAAGGCGCAGAAGGATAGCCTCATCGCCGACCTCCAGCAGGCAAAGCAAAAGGCCGAGGAAGAACAGAAAAAGGCCGAAGACGCCAATGTGGCGAAATCCGCGTTCCTCGCGACCATGAGCCACGAACTGCGCACGCCGCTCAACGCCATCATGGGTTTTTCGGAGATTCTGAAGCGGGAGATGTTCGGCCCGCTCAATGTCGAAGCCTATCGGAACTATGCCGACGATATTCATCACTCGGGACATTATCTGCTGGCGCTGATCAACGATATTCTCGACCTGTCGCGCATCGAGGCAGGCCGCAGGGAACTGCAGGAAGAACCGGTCAGCGTGCTGGTGGCCGTCGAAGAGGCCAATCATCTGCTGCTCATGAAGGCGGAGGAAAAAGCAATCGATGTCCGCGTCAAAATCGCCGCGTCGCTGCCCAAGATCCTGGCGGACCGCCGGGCCGTGAGCCAGATCGCGATCAATCTTCTTTCCAATGCCATCAAGTTCACCCCCTCAGGCGGCCGCGTCGAAATCAAAGCAGAAAAGATCGCCGCGGGCGGACTTTCGATCAGCGTGCGCGACAGCGGACCCGGCATTCCGGCGCACGAGATTGAGGCGGCCATGGGCGCCTTCTCGCGCGGCAGTTATGCCAAGAAGAAAGCCATTGACGGCGCCGGGCTAGGCCTGCCCATCGTCAAGGGCCTCATGGAGGTTCACGGCGGCAGCGTCACCATCCTGAGCGAGCCGGGCAAGGGCGCGGAAGTCGTCGTCAGCTTCCCGGCGAGCCGGGTCCTCGATGGGCCACGCGGCGAAATACTGGCAGCGCCCAGCATCAAGTCAGAGAGTCAGCGCAAGCTTATCGCCATCACTGGCTAATCCTAAAGTTGCGCGCTTCAGCATATTTCAATCTTTTGGTGTATAAGGCATTGTTTCTAGGCGAGACTTTCCGGCTTCCGGGCTAGAGGACGTTAAGCAATTGAATCTAGATTTGCCGGGCATTCGAAAGCGCCCTTATGCCAAATTCCCGATCATTCGTCCTCGATTTTGGCATTAAGGTCTTCGTCCCATCCGTGGCCGCGGCGGCGGGCATAGCTCTCCTCTTGCTGCATGTCTTCAACGGCATCTTCGAGGAAACCAACAATCTCGACGACACCTACGCGCGCCGCTCGGCCAACGCGGCGATTGCATCGCTGCGCGAGAACATGGAAGCGCTCATCCTCGACAACGCCTACTGGGACGATGCGGTTCGCAACGCCTATGGCAATGGAACAGCCGATTGGCTGAAAGAAACCTGGGGAGCGGGCGACGAGGAAGAGGTTTATGACGCCGCGTTCGTCGTCAACGCCGACGGCGCGACCATATTTGCCTCGACCAGCGAAGATCCCGACAACCTCGATCAGCACACCATTCAAAAATACTTCAGTCACGACATCAACGTACTGCTGGCGAAATTGCCCAGGACCGGAACCAGCTTTGCCAAAACTTCGGGAATCCTCAAATCGGAGGGTGGACTCAGTGTCGTTGCCGCCGCAACGATTGTTCCCTCAACTCAGGGAACTCCGATCCCCGGCGGACGTCCATCGCGGCTGGTTCTCGCCTATACGATCAGCCCCGCCGTTCTGGCGCGCGTGTCGGAACAGTTCGTTCTCGATAATCTGCAATTGATGCAACCGGGCGAAAATCTGCCGGCGAGCATCGACATCCTGTCTCCTTCCGAGGAAAAACTGGCGGCACTGACCTGGAAAACTCGCAGCCCGGGCATGGTCTTGCGCAACAAGTTCGATCACATCGTGCGCATGGTGCTTTCGGTATTCCTGCTCATGGTCGCCGTGCTGGTCTATTTCAGTTGGCGCGGATTCAAGCAGGCCCATGAAAGCAAGGCCAAGGCGATAGCCGCCTCGATACGCGACGACCTCACGGGTCTTCCCAACCGCCGCGAGTTGATGGCGGTGCTTGCCGGGCGTCTGGCCGCGGTGCGCGCCGGCGATGGCCAGCTTTCGCTGGTTTATGCCGATCTCGACGGCTTCAAGGAGGTGAACGACGCCTACGGCCACGAGATCGGCGATCAACTCCTGCAATCGGTGGCGGCTGGTTTTGCCTATCTGGCACAGGGAGCGGATATTGTCTCGCGGCTTGGCGGCGACGAATTTGCAATTATCCTATCGGGACCGGAAAGTGCTGAACAGGCGCGTCAACTGGCGCGGAACATGATCGCGTTCCTCGCCGAACCCATGCAGTTCGGCGGACGCGTGGCCTCCGTTTCCGTGAGCACGGGCATCGTCGACCTCGAAAAAGACGATGCAGGAGGCGAAGAGATCCTTCGCCGCGCCGATGCCGCCATGTATGCGGCAAAGGCAGCCGGCCGCAACCGCATCCACATCTACGAGGCCTCGCTTGAATCAAAACGCGACGAACGGCGCATGATCGCCCGGGAACTCCGCGAGGCGGTCGAGGGCAACAAACTCGGTGTCGTTTATCAGCCCATCGTCAATGCGCGGACACGGCGTACCGTCGGCGTTGAGGCGCTGGTCCGCTGGCCGCATGATTCAAAGCGTCAGTGCACGCCGGATATTTTCGTGCCGATTGCCGAAGAGTTCGGCCTCATCGAGGAACTCGGCCGCTTTGTTCTGGTGGAGGCCTGCAGCCAGGCGGCGCGCTGGCCCGATATCTTCGTCTCGGTCAACGTTTCGCCCATCCAGTTCATAAATCCGGCCTTCGCCGATATCGTCGAGGCAACATTGCGGGAAACCGGGCTTGCGGCATACCGGCTCGAGATCGAGGTCACGGAAGGCTTCGTTATCGACAATACCGATCGCGCAACGGCGATTATCGACCGGCTGCACGAGATGAAGGTGTCGGTGGCGCTGGACGATTTCGGCACCGGCTATTCCAGCATCGGGCATCTCCGCCGCTTCAAGTTCGACAAGCTGAAGCTCGACCGGTCCATGGTCGTGGATATTCTGCTCCAGCCAGCGGCGCTGCGGCTGGTGCAGGGCACCATCGCCATGGCGGACGCACTCGGTCTCAGGGTTACGGCTGAAGGCATCGACGACGAAAACCAGGTCTCGGTGCTGCGGCTCGCGGGGTGCAGCCTGCTTCAGGGCTTCTTGTTCTCGGAGCCGCTCGAGGCCCACGAGGTCATGGACTTTCTTGATCCCGAAGCTGCCGCCATCGCTGTTTAGACGTCTCAGGCTTCCTTGTCGCTGACGCCGCCGCTTTCGAATGTCGCCATGTCATTGTGAAGATTGGCGGCCACCTTGACGATGCCGGCGGCGAGCGCCGCACCCGATCCTTCACCCAGGCGCATGCCGAGATCCAGCAGGGGAACCTTGCCGAGCTTCGCCAGGAGGGTGCGGTATGGGGGCTCCGCCGAACAATGGGCGGCGATGCAATGGTCGAGCGCGTCCTCGCGCATGGCGTGAAGCACGGCGGCGGCGGCGGTTGCGACGTAGCCGTCGATGAGCACCGGCACCCGCTCTAGGCGGGCTGCAAGAATGGCGCCCGCCATGGCCGCGATTTCACGGCCACCCAGGCGGCGCAAGAGTTCCAGGGGATCGGCGAGATGGGGCCCATGGAGGGCTACGGCACGGCGCACGGCATCGGCCTTGCGTTTGAGCCCGGCTGAATCGACGCCAGTGCCCGGCCCCACCCAATCTTCCGGATTGCCGCCGAACAGGCCATGGGCGATGGCCGCGGCGATGGTGGTGTTGCCAATGCCCATTTCGCCGATGCACAGAAGATCGCAGCCTTCGGCAATGGCTTCCATGCCATAGGCGA
>JACMJT010000616.1 GCA_014380505.1 Hyphomicrobiales bacterium
GATCTTGAAATCGAAGAAGAAGCCGAGGACCTAGTCCGCCTGTTCGAAAGCGCGCTCAAGCGGAGACGGCGCGGATCGGTGATCCGCAGGGAAGTGGACGCCGCCTGTCCCCCGCCGCTCCGGGCCTTCATCGCCGATCAACTGGACGTGGCCGACGACGTGATCGTGATCTGCCATGGCCTCGTCGGTTATTCGGACACCAAGCAGCTCATTCTCGACGAGCGTTCCGATCTCAAGTTCAAACCCTATGTGGCACGCTTCCCCGAGCGCATCCGCGAACACGGCGGCGACTGCTTTGCGGCGATCCGGCAAAAGGACATCATCGTCCATCACCCCTATGAATCATTCGACGTCGTGGTGCAATTCGTGTTGCAGGCGGCCAATGATCCCGACGTGCTGGCGATCAAGCAAACGCTCTACCGCACCTCGAAGGACTCTCCCATCGTCGCAGCTCTTGCCAAGGCGGCGGAGGCGGGCAAGTCGGTAATGGCGCTCTTCTAGCTCAAGGCGCGCTTCGATGAGGAGGCCAACATCCAGTGGGCCCGCGATCTGGAACGCGCCGGTGTGCAGGTGGTCTTCGGGTTCATCGAACTCAAAACCCACGCCAAGGTTTCGATGGTGGTGCGCCGCGAGGGCGCGCAGATGCGCACCTATGTGCATTACGGCACCGGTAATTACCATCCAATCACTGCCAAGGTGTACACCGATCTCTCCTTCTTCACCTGCGATCCGGCTCTATGTCGCGATGCGGCGCGGCTGTTCAATTTCATCTCGGGCTATGCCCGGCCGGAGGACCTCGAAAAGCTGGCGCTATCGCCGGTCAATCTCAATGCGCGGCTGCTCCAGCATATCGGCGAGGAAATCGCCCATGCCAAGGCAGGGCGCCCAGCGCAAATCTGGGGCAAGGTCAATTCGCTGGTCGATCCCGCCATCATCGATGCGCTCTATGCGGCGAGCAATGCGGGCGTGCAGATCGACCTCGTGGTGCGCGGCATCTGCTGCCTCCGCCCACGCGTCAAGGGACTATCCGAAAACATCCGTGTAAAGAGCATCGTCGGGCGCTTCCTCGAACATTCGCGCATCGTCTGCTTCGGCAACGGCCATGCGCTGCCGAGCGACAAGTCCAAAGTCTATATCGGTTCGGCCGACTGGATGCAGCGCAACCTGCACCGGCGCGTGGAGACGCTGATCCCCATCGAAAATCCGACTGTGCACGATCAAATTCTCGACCAGATCATGATGGCCAACTTCAAGGACAACCAGCAGAGCTGGGAGCTTCTCCACGATGGCAGTTCGCGCCGCATCGTGCCCGGCCCCGACGAAGAAGTCTTCAATGCGCACGACTACTTTATGAACAATCCCTCGCTCTCTGGACGCGGCCGTTCGCTTGAAGGTAATGTCCCGCCCGCCGTTCCCGGCAATCGCAAGAAGGCGAAGGCGCGCGCGTGAGTTGGCATACGGGCTTCCGGGTCGAACCGCCGAAATACCGCCCTATTGCGGTCGTCGATATCGGCTCGAACTCGGTGCGCCTTGTCGTCTATGACGGCCTGCGCCGTTCGCCCGCACCCGTGTTCAACGAAAAAATCCTGTGCGGCCTTGGCCGCGGCGTGGCAATTGGTGGGCGTCTCCACAAGGAAGGCATCGTGCGCGCACTCGCCGCACTTCGCCGCTTCCGCACGCTGGCGCGGCAGATCGGCGCCAAGCAAGTATTCGCAGTCGCCACCGCGGCCGCCCGCGAGGCCACCAACGGCGAAGAGTTCATCGATGAGGCTGAAGCGGCGCTGGGCGTCAACATCGCGGTGCTGACCGGCAAGGAGGAAGCGCGTTACGCGGCGCTTGGTGTCATCGCCGGAATCCCTGAGGCCGATGGCATCGCCGGCGATCTGGGCGGCGGCTCGCTGGAGCTGATCGACATCAAGAACGGCAAATTGCGCGACGGCATTACGCTGCCCATCGGCCCCTTGCGCCTGATCGACATGTCGGGCGGCTCCATCGCCAAGGCCAGGAAGATCGTCGACGATTATTTCGGGAAAGCGGAAATCCTCCAACGCCTCAAGGGCCGGACGTTCTATGCCGTGGGCGGAACCTGGCGAAACCTTGGCAAGCTGCACATGGCGCAAAGCCATTACCCGCTGCACGTGCTGCATTCCTATCGTATGACGCGCCAGCAGGCCTCGGGCGTGGCCAATCTCATCTCAGGGTTGTCGCCCTCAACGCTCAAGGACATCCGCCAGGTCTCGCGCAGCCGCTCCGATACCATGCCCTATGGTGCACTGGTGCTGGAGCGATTGCTTGAGCACAGCAAGCCCAACTCCGTCGAAATGTCGGTCTATGGCGTGCGCGAGGGTTTGCTCTATGCCAAGCTGCCGCGCCGCAAGCGCGAGAGCGATGCGCTGCTCAGCTCGTGCTGGGATTTTGCGAGGCGTTACGCGCGCTCACCCGAGCATGAACTCGAACTCTGCGACTGGACCGACCAGATATTCGGCGGCACAGGCCTCAAAGAATCGCCGGAGGAACGGCGCTTGCGTTACGCCGCTTGCTTGCTGGCCGATATCGGCTGGCGCGCGCACCCGGATTACCGGGCCGAACGTTCCCTCGGCATGATTTCGCAGGCGGCCTTCGTCGGCATCGATCATCCAGGCCGCGTGTTCCTGGCGCTCACGGTGTTCTACCGCTACGAGGGCGAGGACAACGACGATGGCTTGAACCGTCTCCTGGACGATGATGCCAACGCCCGCGCCCATCTCCTGAGCAATGTGTTCAGGCTGGCCTACATCCTCTCGGCCGCCATGCCGGGCGCTCTGCCGAAAATCGGCCTCAAGCTCGGCGACAGCAAAACGCTCGTCCTGCGCCTGCCGAAAAAACTCGCCAACCTCATGGGCGAGCGCGTCGAAAAACGCGTGCTGGGCCTCGCCGCCGAAATGGGAAGGATGGGCAAGGTGGTGGTTGGGTGAAGAGGGCCTCTACTCCGCCGCCGCCTTGGCCGCGATTGCTTCGGTCTCCATGATCCGCACCCGGCCATTGCGGAAACCGATGACGGCGCGGCCGTGCTTCAGGTCCAGGGCCAGCTTGCCGAACACTTCGCGCCGCCAGCCGTGCATGAGAGGGACATCGGCATTGTCATCCTCGGCCACCGCCTCGATGTCGGAGGTATTGGCGACGAGCTTGGGCGCCAGGTTCTCGCTCTCGCACACCACCTTGAGGGCGAGCTTGAGGATTTCAGCGGCGGCCTGCGCCTGGTCCGAGCTTTCGTCGCGGCTGTGGTCCATGTGCGGTAACGACTTCGGATCGAACGCCAGCCCCTCCGCCACGGCCTTGAGAATTGCATCGCCCACGCGCGAGGCGGCCTGCCCGCGGGGCAGGGCGCGAAGCTGCGACAGGGCTTCGCGCGTTTGCGGAACCTGCATGGCGATCTCAGCCACAGCATCATCCTTGATGATGCGGGAACGCGGCACGTTTTTGCTCAAGGCTTCACGCTCGCGCCACGCGGCAACCGCCACCAGTACGCCCATCTGCTTTTTCGACTTGAGCCTGACCTTGATCCGCTTCCAGGCATCCTCGGGCTCGGTGCGATAGGTGGCGGGATTGGCAAGGATCGCCATTTCCTCGCGGAGCCACGGCTCGCGGCCGGTTTTATCGAGTTCGTGCTTCAGCTTTTCATAGACAACACGGAGATGGGTTACATCCGAGAGCGCATAGGCGAGCTGCTTTTCGGTGAGCGGGCGCCTGGACCAGTCGGTGAAACGTGAGGACTTGTCGATTTGCACCTTGGCCAGCCGCCGCACGATCGCTTCGTATCCCACTTGGTCGCCGAAGCCGCAGACCATGGCGGCGACTTGTGTGTCGAATACCGGATGCGGAACCACGCCCGAGCGATGCACCATGATCTCGATGTCCTGCCGGGCCGAATGAAACACCTTGAGGACCGCTGCATTGTTCATGAGTTCAAAGAAAGCGGTAAGATCAAGGCCGGCCGCCAGGGGATCGATCAGGCCATTGTGCTTCTCGCCCGCCAGTTGGATCAGGCACAGGTCGGGCCAGTAGGTCGTCTCACGCATGAATTCGGTATCGACGGCGATAAAAGCATCACTGGTCAGGTCGCGGCATAGCCCCGCAAGCGATTCGGTGGTGGTGATCAGATCCATGGCCGCAGGGAAGCGCGAGATGGGGGCGGGGTCAATGGTTTTGGCGGGTTGGACTCATAATTTGTATTTCCTATTCGCAACAGCAACTTATAGCGCTTTTGTGAAACTCGACTGGAGGAGGGTGATGGCCCGGCGCCACGCAAGGCGTGGGGGACCCTGCACCCGGAGAAAATCCCGTAACCATTCCCTTGACTTGGAGTCACATCCCTTGCATAACCCGCCGCACTTAAGGGCCCGGGCTAAACCCGGGCTCGTTGGCGTTTGGCTCAAGCAACGGTTTGCCCACTTCGGCGGGCGATTCGGGGGAGTGTCCCGAGTGGCAAAGGGGGCGGACTGTAAATCCGCTGGCTTCGCCTTCGTAGGTTCGAGTCCTACCTCCCCCACCATCAGGTGCCGGGTGTCAGGGGTCAGGTGTCAAGGGTGCAGTGGGAGACGAAAGCGGGTGTAGCTCAATGGTAGAGCAGCAGCCTTCCAAGCTGAATACGAGGGTTCGATTCCCTTCACCCGCTCCAGATTTGTAACAAGGTAAAAAGACGATGGCCAAAGAGAAATTCAAGCGCGACAAGCCGCATTGCAACATTGGCACGATCGGCCATGTCGACCATGGCAAGACGTCGCTGACGGCTGCGATCACGAAGTATTTTGGCGAGTACAAGCGCTACGACCAGATCGACGCTGCGCCTGAGGAGAAGGCGCGCGGCATCACGATCTCGACGGCGCATGTCGAATACGAGACGCCGGCCCGCCACTACGC
>JACMJT010000617.1 GCA_014380505.1 Hyphomicrobiales bacterium
CGCCGGGATTCTCAAGGACGAGATGGGTAACTGAGGCCAGATGGATCCCGGTCAACGAAGCGTTGAGGAGGCGATCAATGAGCTGCCGCGCCTCCTGCAGATGGGCCGCAACGAGGAAGCTGAAGCGGCGGCGCGCGCCTTGCAGCGCCAGTTCCCGGAAAGAGGCGACGTCAATCAAGCCCTGGCGCTCGTTCTGTTGAAATTGGGTAAGCATGGGTTTGCCTTGCGCTATGCCGAGGCAGCGGCCAAGGCCGAACCGGAGAACGCCGGTTATCTGGTCAACCTCGGCCGGCTTTACGTGGAATATGAGATGATCGAGGAAGCCCTGCCGGTCCTCGAGAAAGCGCTTCGGATTGATCCTTCGTTGTACCAGGCGCCGTGGGCGCTGGGCGAGTTCTTCCACACGGCGGGAAATGGGAAAAAGGCGATCCACTACCTCAAGCAGGCGCTCGTGGCCGCGCGGCCCGAGAAGAAAAGTGACATCCAGTATTCAATCGCGGACTGTGCGTCATCGCTGGGGGAGATCGACGAGGCCGAGCGCCTGTATGGGGACTTGAGCGCCAGCGAACGGCATCGCCGGCGCGCCCTGGCGCAGATAGCGGGGCTTCGCAAACACAAGACGGACTCGGACATTTTTGCGAGCCTTCAGCAGGAAGTTCGCGCTGGCGCCCTAGCTTCGGGAGATCATGCCGAACTCCATCTTGCCATTGGCCGGATTTACGAGAACTCAGGTGACTACGCGAAGGCGTTCGATCACTTCCGGCGATCGAAATCCACTCTCAAGATCGGTTTCGATCTCAACGGATTCAGAACGGTGGTCGACAATATAATCGAAGATTACAAGCCGGAGGTCCTGCCGCGCTTCAAGGACTACGGTGATTCGTCCCGGCTGCCGGTGTTCGTCGTGGGCATGCCGCGATCGGGGACGACCTTGACGGAACAGATTATCGCGGCCCACGCCAAAGGTGGGGGTGCTGGCGAACTCATGCGCATCGGCAGAATGCAGAGGAGCCTGAGTGAAGGTAAGAGGCCGGCTCATCTGTTTGACCGATTGGCGGCGGGCGGGCCGGAGCGTTCCCGCGAGCTCGCGGCCAAATATGTGAGCATGCTGAAGTTGCTGGCACCCGGCGCCGAGCGCGCCGTCGACAAGATGCCGCACAATTTCGTCACTCTGGGATTTATTGCGCTTCTGTTTCCCAACGCGCGGATCGTCCATTGCGTTCGCAACCCCGCCGACAATTTCATTTCCGCGTTCCAGAACCCGATGAATCCAACTCATAGCTATGCCTATGACCCTGGGAATTACGCGCTTTGCTACAAGCAATATCTTCGCCTGATGCGGCACTGGCAGCAGCTCTTGCCGGACCGCATATTCAACCTGCGCTATGAAGAACTGACGGCTGACCCGGAGGAGAAAACCCGGCAACTGCTGAAATTTATCGGGCTGCCCTGGGACGCCAACTGTTTGCGCTTCCATGAGCGCGGCACCATGGTGAAGACGTTCAGCCGCCAACAGGTGCGCGAAGCCGTCCATCAAGGCTCGGTCGACAGATGGCGCAACTACGAAGCTGAGCTCCAGCCGTTGGTTGAGATATTGAAGGATGAGATGGGACTATAACGTTCCTCATGCTGAGGTGCTTTGCCGAAGGCAAAGCCTCGAAGCATCAAACCCCGGGGCAATCGCCGGTGGATTTTTGGGCGAGGGCACGCCAGTTTTCACTGCATTCGATATGCGTGCACAGGAAGCCCGCGAGGTTTGTCGCGGGCACCGCATGGGCGAGATTGAGGGGCTTGCCCGTGCCGTCCGTAAGCGTGCTCACCACCATGCCAACGAGGCGCCCGGAGCCATCGAAGAGGGGGCCACCCGATTCGCCCTTCTGGGTGTTCATGCGCAGCACCATGGCGTCGGGATAGCCGAACTTGCCATATTGCACGGCGCGGCCGAAATGCATGGCTTCGAGCTGGCCAACGCGGGCGGTGTCGCCCTGGGCATGGGGCTTGCCCAGCGAAAAGACGGTGGCGCCGCGCGCCAGGCAATTGTCCGCAGTGGGAGAAACCGCCCGGCCTGAATAACCGCGGAGTTTGATCAGCGCCATATCGCTGGCGGGCACTACATCGACGACGACGCCCGTGTAGATGCGGCCATCGGCGGCGCGCGCCGATACCATATAGCCATCGGACACGGCCACGTGTGCGGCGGTCAAAACATAGCCCGACTTGTCGACCAGGAAGCCGCTGCCCGAGGTGATCGCATTGGGGTGCTTGCCGGCCTTGTCGACGCTGCCCTGGGTATCGATCGCCGATACGGTGAGGGTGACGTAAGTGGGGCCCGAATTGCTGACCAGCCCGCTGATCGGCTGGGACATGGTCATTTGAGCCGCGGGCTCGGCGTTCTCCGCAAGGGTGAACTTGCGGCCCTCCAGAGCGACATCGTTCTGGGCGCACGCGCCAAGGGCTGCGAGAGCGAAAGCCAAGGATGTAAGAGTGGAGAATTTCACAGGATGTGCATCTTGCCTGGTTTCTGGATCATCTAATTGCAAAACGCGGCGGCAGCAAGGCCGTGACTGCTCTTTCCATGGCGGAGTGCTTTGCTTGCAACACCTGTGACTATCCTCATGCTGAGGTGCTTTGCCGCAAAGCCTCAAAGCGCCGGCAAAAAAAATGGCCCGTGTTTCCACGGGCCATTCCAGGAATTTGTCGTTCAGGCTTAGAAGCGCCAGATCGACACGAAGTCGAAGGTGTAGAGCGTGTCACCGGTAAACGAGTCGGTGGTCAGATCGCCTGGCGTGTCGGCCAATTCGGCTTCGAGGCCGAAGGTGAGCTGGCTGACGGGATTGTAGTAAACACCGGCGAGAACTTCGAGGAGATCGGTATCCCCGCTGAATTTGCCGTCCCATGTTTTCCAGTTCGCGCCGACTTCCGCACTGACCGTATCGGTCAGAGTGAAGCCAATGAGGCCTGACACACCCCAGTATTCGCGCCTGCGGGGCTCGTCGCCGATAGCGGCGGCGAGAGACACGTTGGCGATGCTGCCGAGGGCGAAACCAATGCCGGCGCCCAGTTGGTAGCCGTTGTTGTTGGCATTCGCGACGCTTTCGCTGTCGTAGATGATGCCGGAGATTTCACCACTGATGACATCGCCGGAGTAAGTGACTTGCGCGGCAATGGCAAGGTCATCGCTGTCGCCGTTTCCGAAAACGGTGCGGCTGTCGCCTTCTTCCAGTGCTACGGCCAGGCCGATCGGTCCGCTCGTCCAGCTCAGGCGGATCTGGGCGGTGTCGCCCGGATCGTAGGAGCCGTCAAAGGAACCGTTGCGATAGCTGCTGCCAGAGCTGCTGTACCAGTCGGTCCACCAGCAATTGCAAGCGCCGTCCATGCCGTAGCCGATGTTGCCGAGCGAACCCGAATAACCGCCAGCGAGCGTCAGCTCGGGGGTCATCGCCCACCAGCCCCAGGTCTCGTTGGCAAAGAACCGTCCGCGCTCGTGATCGCCGTCGGCTTCAACACCTTGCTGCTGCGCGCGGAGCTGAATACGAACACCAACTTCGCCAACGGCCGTGTCGGTCTTGCCCGTTACCCGAAGCTGGGCGCGGGTGATGACGCTGGTCTTTGAGCTTTCGTCGTAGGTGTATTCATAGCTCGTATTGGCGATGATGGCGTAGACGTAGCCCGACCACTCAATCGTGGTCACGGCCGGAGCGTCAGCCGCCGGCAGAACGCCGATCACGCCGGCCTTTTCGCCGTAGCCCTTGGTAAGACGGTAGTCCTGCTTGGCGCCTGGAATGACCGAGGCTTCTTGTCTGTTGTAAGTCATCAGCGAATAGCCAGTCGGCGCCGATGGCGTGGTTTCGAGCTGGGCAACGCGGGCGTTCAGGGCTTCGATCTCGGCCTTCAGAGTGCTGAGATCGTCGGCCTGTGCGCCGCCGGCCATAACAGCGAAAGCTGCACCGCCGAGGAGCCCCAGTTTCATCATCTTCATTGTTGTTCTCCCAAATCCCTGGAGTTGAGTAGCCCCCCCATCCCCTGCAAACGGTGCTGGAAGGCGATGCACGAGTCGTTCGCACACACACAGTGTTGTCGCCCCAAAGCCGGTTAAGGTCAACGCAATAGGGCACCCCCTCGCCAGAATTTCGCCACATGTAACTCAATTGCCACAGTTTTTTACCAAAATTTTTAACTTCCCGTTTACGTTTGAGAATCAACGCGTTAAACAATAACAAAAGGTTGCTCCGCAAGCGCCCGGAGCGAATGTTCGGCCGGGTTCCCACTCGGCCAACACATTGTTGCGGCGGCCGGTCGGGAGCGGGTCCGGCGGCCTCCGGGGATCGAGGAAAAAAATGACGTTCCGGCCAGCGAAATGGATTGTCTACTCACCGGTCGCCGTTCTGCCGCTGCTGGCGGCCCTGGCCATCAATGGCGATTCGGCTGATTCCCACCCATGGGACGCCGTCCAGGCCAATTGGATATGGCTGCTCGCCGCCCTCGGGCTTGGCATCTGGTTCGGCTGGGCCACCAGCGAGAAGAAGGACACCGCGCCATGACATATTACGCCATCGAACTCGCGGCATGGACGCTCGGCCTCTATTTCGCCGGCTGCATCATCGGCTCGGTTTTGCGGGGGGTATTTCCTTCTCTCCATCACCGGCCTTGAGCCGGTGATCCAGACTGGATGGCAGGGTCAAGCCCTGCCATGGAGAGATTTGAGAACGGAAAATAGTTTTACTGGCAGGCCGAGATCAGATCGGCGATCGTACCGCCGTCGCAGGAGGCGGGCTGCACCACGGGAGCATTGTCGGCCACCTCTATCTTCTTGACGGAGCCACGCGCCAAGTCGGCGGTCAGCGGGCGCACCGTATCGGGCGCCAGGCG
>JACMJT010000618.1 GCA_014380505.1 Hyphomicrobiales bacterium
CCGCTGCATCTGCGCGAACAGGTTTTCGTAGATGCCCTGATAACGCTCCGCATAATCGCGCACTCCGCCCGGCGCATTGAGATCCATGGTTTCAAACGGCCCCATGAATGACCAGCGCAGCGCCAGCCCGTCCCTTATCCCCGTGTCAATGTCTTCGACCGTGGCATAGCCATCGGCCACCAGCCGGAAGGCCTCCTCCAACAGCGCGCCCTGCATGCGGTTCATGATGAAGCCGTCAAGCTCGCGCTTCATCACCAGGGGCGCATGCCCCGCCGCAACCAGAAACCGCCGTGCCCGCTCAACTGTCTCTGGGCTCGTCCACGGCGAAGGCACAATCTCCGCCGCAGGGATCAGATAGGGCGGATTGATCGGATGAACCACAACGCAGCGCCCCCTGCCCTTGAGATGCTCCGTAAAGCGCGAAGGCAAAAGCGCTGACGTCGAACTTGCCAGTATCGCATCGGCCCGCGCCACTCCATCAAGCGCCTCAAAAACCTTTATCTTCGTGGCGACCACCTCCGGTGTATTTTCCTGCACATAGGTCGCCTCCGCCAAGGCCTCCGCCATGCTCCCGGCAATCGAGATCAGGCTCAACACCGACTTGGGCGTCTTTCCATTCAGCAGGTCATTGCGCGCAAGGTCTTCCAGAACCCCGCCGATATAAGCCAAGGCTTCGGCTGTCTGGTTTTCCGCCTGGTCCCAAAGCCGCACGCGCGCCCCCGCCCGTGCAAAGCTGATGGCCCAGGCCCGGCCGATGAAGCCGCTGCCGATAATGGCCGTGTCTGTAACAGGAAGGTCGGCAGTCATGAGGCGCTCCGGATGCTGGATTGGTTTGCCGCACATTCGCAGCTATAAAGGGCCCATGGCAACGGAAATTGGCAAAGCTTTCAACATCGCCGAGGATACGGTCTGGACCGAGGTCGCCCCCGGCAACAGGCGCGCCGTTCTCGCCCAGCGCCCGGAACTCATGCTCGTCGCCTTCAGCTTCGACAAAGGCGCTGTCGGCGCGCTGCATTCCCATCCGCACACCCAGGTTAGCTACGTGGCGCAAGGCAGCTTTGACGTCACCATCGATGGCGTCACCACCAGGCTCTCAGCTGGCGCCAGCTACCTCGTCGTCCCAAACCTGGTGCACGGAGTTGTGGCCCTGGAGAAAGGCCTGCTGATCGATACCTTCACCCCGCGTCGCGACGATTTTATCTCTTGAGCGGCGACTGATCTGCATCAGTGCCCCTTCCCGTGTCTGCTGTAAGCTGGTTTGGCATCATGAGGCCACCGTATGAGCAAACAAGCTATTGAGTTTTTGGAGGGCTGGATTGACCAGCACGTAACCCATGAGGAAAAAGGCGGTGATTCCACCCGCGCCATCACGCTCGCCGATATGTGCCGGGAGGCCGCCGCCACACTTGGCATAAGCTTCGATGAGATCAAGCCCGAGTTCGGCACCGTAGAAACGATCATCCATGAAGCGATGCACTATGCCGTGGGAACGCCGGAAGATTGAAGCGGTCTGTGGCTGAACTGGAAAACCATGCGTTACCCAAACGCCGCGTTGTCATCATTGATGACGATCCGGCTTTCACCGAACTGTTAACTGCGCTGGTAGGCAGCTTGGGCCATGACGCTGTGGTCAGGGCGGACTCATCGGCGAGCCGTACCTATGAAGTCAGGGATAGCGATATCGTTTTCGTGGATTTGATGATGCCCCGCGTCAACGGGATACAGGTCCTGGAGCAGCTTGCCCGGCAAAACGTGAAGTCCGCCATTGTCCTGATAAGCAGCAATGACCGGTTTCTGCGGGAGGCGGAAAAGGCCGTTAAGGATCTGGGCCTTCAGCTCTTGGGAGTGCTCTACAAGCCGTTCCAACTGCCTGATGTGAAGGCAGTCCTGGAAGCCGCCTGATGGGCGGTGGCGGCCTGGGAACCAAAAGCCCCGCATTCGAGTTTATGTACTCAGATGCCGATGTTTCACTTGAAAGCTGCAAAGGCATTGTCGCGGCTCAGCCGTGGCA
>JACMJT010000619.1 GCA_014380505.1 Hyphomicrobiales bacterium
GCAAGGCCCATCACCATCATCAGGTTGATGGTGAAGTAGAAAAAGATCGTGCTGGTGAGGCCAGCCGCCGCCAGCCGACCAAATCTCGTCGGCGCTTTGGCCGCAATATTCATCCCCCAGCGAAAGAGCAGGAGGAACGCGCCGATAACGAAAAGTCCGCCCACAAGGCCCCATTCTTCCGACATGGTGGCAAATACGAAGTCCGTGTGGCCTTCTGGGAGATAATCGAGATGGCTCTGGGTGCCGTTCAGGTATCCCTTGCCGAAAATGCCGCCCGAACCGATAGCGATCTTGGACTGGGTGATATGGTAACCCGCGCCAAGCGGATCGCTTTCAGGGTCGAGGAAGATCAGGACGCGCTTGCGCTGATAATCATGGAGCAGGAAGAAATAGGCGATCGGGGCAATGGCGGCGACGGCTCCGCCGGCCAGCAGGAAGAGGCGCAGGGGCAGGCCTGCCAGGAACATGACCGTGACGCCGCCGGCCACGATCATCAGCGCGGTGCCGAGATCGGGCTGGAGCATCACAAGTGCGGCGGGAATGCCAATCATTACGCCCGGTAGCCAGATTGCATTCCAGCGCCGGATTTCGCCGGAGGGCAACAGGTCGAAAAACCGCGCGAGTGCCAGGACGATGAACAGCTTCATCAGCTCGGAAGGTTGCAGCCGGATGAACCCCAGATCGAGCCAGCGCTGACTTCCCCCGCTTACGGCGCCCAACAGCTCAACGAAAATGAGCAACGCGAGAATGATTGCATAGCCGGGAAAAGCAGTTTCCTTCCAGAGCCGTTCGGGAACACGCGACATCACGAGCGCCATGATCATGAACACGCCGAATTTCAGGCCCTGCGAAGAGGCCCAGGGCCTGAGACTTCCCCCTGCCGCGGAATAGAGCACGATCAGTCCGAACCCGCCGATGGCGAGCACCAGGAAGATGACGCGCCAGGGCAGGGAAGCGAATGGTTCGGGCAGGATGGAGGACTGGCTCAATCCGCGTCTCCTGCCACAGGCGTCTGAGGAATTGCGGCGCCCGCGGGAGGGGGGGGAACTGGCACGACCGGCTCATGAGAGAGTTTCCAACGTGCGCGATCGGCATTCATTCGCGCGTTGATATCGCCACCCCAGCTTGCCTCCAGCGCCTCTAGCGCCTCCATCGCCTTTGCGGGATCGTAGAGATAAGTCAGGAAATCCTTTGCCACCGGCGCCGCCGCCCGCGCGCCACCCAGGCCATGCTCGATGACGACCGCAGCTGCGTAGCGTGGCTGTTCAACCGGCGCGAAGCAGACGAACAGGCCATGATCGCGGAACTTCCATTCGCCGGATTGGCCACGCTGGCTCCCAGAGATTTTGCGGACCTGTGCGGTGCCCGTCTTGCCCGCCATCGTGATGCCCTCCAGCGGAAGGCGGCTGCGGACGGCAGTGCCGGCGCCGTTCACGACTAGGTCCATGCCTTCACGGACGACTGCCAGATGCTCTTCAGGAAAGTTGAGCGAGGCCGCTGTTTGCTGCTTGCGTGGGAAAATGTGGGGGTCAAGCCTGCGGC
>JACMJT010000620.1 GCA_014380505.1 Hyphomicrobiales bacterium
CGATGCTTCCCGGGCCTTGGCGATGCGCGCCTGGTCTTCCAGCGCGCTCACGATCTTGAGCGCTTCGCCGCGGAACTGACGATCGACATTGAGGAGCTGGTTCTTGGCCGAGATCATCTTTGGGTGATTGGCCAGATATGTGGCCGACAGTTCGGCCACGGCGCGCGCGGCCTCGGTCCGCTGTTCCTTCAATCTCTGGATGACCGGTGAAGCGAGGACCTCCGATTACGTATCGACCGAACCTTTGGCGGTAAGCAAAGCCCGGATCGCGTCGGCCTTGGCTTTTGCCTCGGTGGCGGCAGCCTGGGCAACGGTGATCTGAGTATTGAGCTCGGAAATTTCCTGGGTGTCGAGCGTCGTCGTGGCGCCCTTGAAGAGGCCGGCCTCGGTGCGGAATTCCTCGACCGCCTGCTCGGACGCCGCGAGCTTCTGGCGGAGCCCATCAATTTGCTTCGCCAGCCAGTCACGCGCCCGCTCCGTCGGCTGGGACTGGCTCTCGCGTGTCGCCACGATATAGATTTCAGCGAGCGTGTTGGCGATCTTGGCCGCGATCTCCGCGGTGGCGGCCGAATATTTGACGGCGATGACATTGGACTCGGGCTGCTGGTACACCGAGAGCCCGTCAAGATAACTGGCCAGCGCAAGCTGCTCGGCGGTCATCAGGCGGGGATCATCGCCGAAGCCCAGGGCAATCTTGATTTTCTTCAGCGTGCTTACGCCGCTGAGCTTGGAATTGAATTCCGGATTGTCGTGGAGTGCCAGAGCGGCGATCACCCGGCGGCCCATATCCTCCGACTTGAGCACCGCCATCTGGCTTGCGACAATGCGGTCGTCGACGTTGGGTACCGTCTGGTTTTCGAGGATCTGCATCCGGTCGAAGCGGGTTTCAAGATTGTCGACGAGGAGCTGTGCTTCGGCGGAGTAAACCGGTTTCAGAAGATTGGCGGCGGCAAGCCCGCCAAGGAATGCGCAAAGGGTGAGACAGCCGATGAGGAATTTGCGGCGCGCCACGCCCTGCAGAACGCCACGGACGCTGATCGCCGGTGACACCGGACCGGCATTCATATCTGACGATGTGCTCATGGATGTGCCGGTGGCGCGCTTAAGACAGCTTCGGCGCCAAAATGGCTTGGTTATGGTAACCAATTCCTTAACAGCAACAAGCCTGCCTTAAGCCATTGCTAACCATGCCTGCATATCGTGGGGTTAACCGGCCATAGCGGACGGGCGCTCGAATCTTGGAAATTCACCCCTTGCGTATGCGTTTTCTCATTTCCCTGCTTGTTCTTCTTCCATTGGCCGGTTGCTCCCGGACATGGGAGCAGCAGCAGCCGTCGTCGCCGCCGGGCGGCACCGGCGTTATGGTGGACGGCACACTGGCCGAGGGCGGCGATGCCGTTTCGAGTGTTTCCGAGCTTCCAGTCCGCGACACCCATGGCACCACCGATCCCTATGGAACCCAGGGCAAGGCCGCCGCCTATGAATCTGGCACCGGCTACCGGGTGGGTGCGGGCGATCGCCTGACAATTCGCGTGGCCGGCGAAGCCGATATCACCGCCGACTATCTCGTCGATGGATCGGGCAAC
>JACMJT010000621.1 GCA_014380505.1 Hyphomicrobiales bacterium
CCGCAGCTCAAAGGGCCGTGGCGGGCGAAGGTCGAAATCGCGGCGGTAGGCGGCATGGAAGACGCGAATTTGTTTGGCGCGCGCCGCGGCGAGCAGCTTTCCGGCGTTCGCCATGACTGTCGCAAAGCCGGCGACCACGGTACTGGGTTCCCGTTGCTCTTCCTGAAAATCAACCAGTAGCAGCGCTGTGCGCCGCGGATCAAGCGTCAAGGATTTTTTCATCTAAAATTCGCTCATTTTTTCAATTGATATCAGTCTCGTGCACCGAAGTTCTAAGTTATTGGTGCAATTCGGCGACGCCACCCGCATTCGGAAAGACTAGTGGTGCAACTCGATATAGTCGAGAGCGCGGCAATCCTTGACCGACCAGCCGACAGTCACTGTTTTGCCCTGGGCAATCGCCTCGTTCCTGGATTTATTTGGCACCTTCACGATGAAATTGGCATGGCCCGCCACTTCCAATCTCGCACGGATGTGATCGCCGAGATAGATCAGTTCCACGATCTTTCCTTTCAGGAGAACTTCGGCGTTGTTTCCCGCCGGGTTGATTTCCACACGTTCCGGCCGGATGGACAGCAGCGTGCGATCGCCTGCGGCTCCGACGTTTACCGCGAGCGCTTTCACCACATCGTTGGACTCCAGCTTCACGGTAACGACATTGTCTTGGCCCACGCCGTTAACGACGCCTCTCAACCTGTTATTTTCCCCGATGAACTGCGCCACGAAGGAATTTTCCGGGCGTTCGTAGAGCTCGGCCGGCGAGGAAAGCTGTTGCACGGCGCCATCGTTGAACACGGCAATACGATTGGACATGGTCAGCGCTTCCGCCTGATCGTGGGTCACATAAACAATGGTGACGCCAAGGCGCTCATGAATATGCTTGATTTCGTATTGCATCTGTTCGCGCAGCTGCTTGTCAAGGGCGCCCAGGGGTTCATCCATCAGAACCAGGTCCGGTTCAAAAACAAGTGCGCGCGCAACGGCGATGCGCTGTTGCTGGCCGCCGGAAAGTTGACTGGGCCTGCGGCTTGCCATATCGGGAAGTTCGACCAGTTTGAGAATTTTCCTGACGCGCTCTTCAATTTGGGCCCGCCCCAGACCGCGCACCTGCAAGGGAAACGCCAGATTTTCAGCCACTGTCATGTGGGGAAAAAGCGCGTAATTCTGAAACACCATGCCAATGCCGCGCTTGTGCGGCGGCGTATTGTTGATGGGCTGGCCTTTCACATAAATTTCGCCCCGCGTTGCGGGTTCAAAGCCCGCCAGCATCATCAATGTTGTGGTCTTGCCGGAACCAGACGGCCCCAGCATGGTGAGGAACTCACCCTTGGCAATGCTGAGGTTGAGGTCTTTTACAACCAGCGTCTCGCCATCGTAGCTCTTCTGAACCCCGACAAAACTCACCATTGTTTCGGCGGTCGAAATACCAGCCGTCATCTCCCCCGCCCCTCCCACTTTCGAGCCATCATATGCGGTTGGGGCGAAAAGAAAAGCGATCCCGGGAAGGCAAGTCGGGCCTGCCCGCCCGTCATCCAAACTGCTCGCCGACGGCCTCGCCCGCTTGCTTCAAACCCCTCATAATTCCCTCGTTGATGGAGAGTCGGCCTTTTCTCAGCGCCTCCTCGAATAAGCCATGCTCCAGATCGCCCGGCATCATCACTTTGTCAAAACCATGAGCCGCCTTGGTTCCGCGAACTTGTTTGGCAAAGTCCGAGGCCGACGCCGCATAATTGTCCATCGGCTGGAATGCGTCGGCCCTGATGCAAATCATCAGCCAGTTGAATTCAAGCGCCGATCCCAGCATCGCGTCTCCCACAAGTTCCGCGATAATTCCAAGGCCGCTGCCTTTGGGCCCAGCGGCGGGCAAGAGGGATCCGCCGTTTTGAAATGCCTTGGGATCGCGGGTCGGATTGCCGTGAGCATCGATGAGCGCACCTTCCGGCAACAACTGACCGTTCGCCAGCGCCACCGCCACCTTGCCCGCGGCGATTGACGAGATTGCAAAGTCGCAGACGAAAGGCGCTCCTTCGCCATTGGGCAAGGCAAGCGTGTATGGGTTCGTGCTCATGACAGGCTCCGTTCCACCAAAGGGAACGACACTTGCCCATTTTTTCCTCCCCCCGCCGCCACAGCATATCGCGAAGCACCCGGCACGCGCCGCCTTTTCCGCGTAGGCACCCATGCGGCCCGTATGGCCGCAGTTCGTGATGCCGGCCATCGCGATTGGGGTGCGCGAAACAACCTCGATCAGCCGTGTGACCGCAGCATCCATCGCCACGATTCCGATCCCTCCATTTCCATTGACCGATACCGAATTATCCGAGGTCTGCTGGACCAGAGGCAGAGCCGCGGGGTCGATCTCCTTGGCCTTCACGAGGTCCAGATACCAGCCGAGACGGTTGATCCCGTGAGATGAGATGCCCCGCATCTCCGTATCGACAAGATGATCGGTCACGATTTTGGCGTTGGAGCTGGAAAATCCTCCCGCCACAAAACAGCGGGTCAGAAAGTCCGCAATCTTGGCCAGCTCAACCTCGGTCTTCATTCTCTTAAGTCCTTCCTTCGAATACCCAAGCGAGAGAAGACCCGTGTGAGCGTGCTTTCCGAAGCGCCTATTGCCAGTCCAGTGCGGAAGCTATTCAATAGACAAGGTGGGCGGGGCATCCAAGCAAATATCAGGGGAGGACGTTCATGGCCAAGAAACCCGGTTTCTCGAAAGCGATCGCCATTGGAAAGGCACTCGCTGCCCAGACGCTGAAGCGCCGGTCGCAAGCGATAAAAAAGCGCGAACAGGTGCTGACGAAGGCAAAGATTAAGGTAGTCCCTGCCAAGAAGGGCGTGCTCGCCAAGGCCCCCGTGACACATGCAAGTACCGGTGTGGTGATCGCCGAGGGCGACTCCTGGTTCGACTATCCGTTTCAAGACGTCCTGAGCGATCTCGAGGATAATCACGGTTTTGATGTGGAATCGGTCGCGCATCGGGGCGATACGATCGAAGATATGGCCTATTCAGGCGGACAGCTCGACGATTTCTCGCGTCTGGTGGAGAAAATTCTGCGCACCGGCGTCCGGCCGCGCGCGATCCTGCTTTCGGGCGGCGGCAATGATGTGGCCGGAGACGAGTTCGTAATACTGCTCAACCATGCGACATCGAGCATCGCCGGCCTCAACGATTCAGTCGTCACCGGCGTTGTCGATCAGCGTGCGCGCGATGCCTATGTCACCATCCTGAGCGCCATCACCGAAATCTGCAAAGCCCATCTGGGTCAACCCGTTCCCATCGTGATGCACGGCTATGACTATCCCGTGCCCGACGGCCGCGGCTTCTGGGGTGGCGGGGGGCCGCTGCCGGGTCCCTGGCTCGAACCGGGCTTTCGCCGCAAGGGCTACGCGCAGATGGCCGTCCGCAAGCAAATCTGCGTCAAACTCATCGATCGGTTCAACTCAATGCTGGCCGGCCTCGCCGCCAAACCTCCCTTTGGCCATGTCAAATTCCTCGATTTGCGCAACACCTTGCCGACAGGGGCAAATTACAAGACATGGTGGGCGAATGAACTGCATCCCACCGCAAAAGGTTATGAGGCTGTCGCAAAGAAATTCGCCGCAGTCATCTAGATTTTCAGGGGGGAATCGTCATGGAAGATAAGATCATCGTCACTCACCGTGCTGCACTGACCGCGAAATACAAACCGGACGGCATCAAGAAAATCCATGCCGCGCTGGCGGAGCTTGTCGCCGCGGACAAGAAACGCGGCCTTGAAGCCCGCATCGTCTATCTAGACGATGGGGCTGCAATGAAAAAACTTGGCGTGGCAGCGCTCGCCAGCAACAAGGATATTCGCGGCGCAAAGCAAGCCATTGACGGCGTCTACAAGGCGCTGAAGCCCGACTATCTCATGATCGTCGGAGCATCGGATGTTATTCCCCATCAGAATCTGAGAAATCCGGCCCGTGAAGCAGGCGACGATGACGACTTTGCCTTCGGCGACCTTCCCTATGCCTGCGACGAGCCCTATGGGCGCGATCCGGCCAAATTTGTCGGTCCAACCCGCGTGGTGACAAGGCTGCCGGATATCACGGGCGCGAAAGAACCCTCCCACCTGCTCGCTTTGCTCAAGACAGCCACCCAATGGAAGGGGCGAAAGCTCAGCAGCTATTCGGACTATTTCGGGCTCTCCGCCGCAGTGTGGCGGCTATCGACCGAGCTCAGTCTCGATAATATTTTCGGCCAAGGTAAGGCTCCGATGCTTGCTCCTCCCAAGGGGCCGAGCTTCCCGGCGGGCGCCTTGGGTTCGCTCACGCACTTCATCAATTGTCATGGGGCCACTGGCAAGCCGGAATTCTACGGCGAGTTGGGAAATAACCAGCCTGTCTCGCTCACCACAAAATCCCTCAAGGGCAAGATCAAGAACGGAACAGTGGCGTCGGTGGAATGTTGCTATGGCGCGGAACTCTATAACTCCGAGGTGCTGGGAATCGATATTCCAATCTGTCAGAGCTATCTGCGCCAGGGCGCCTATGCCTATTTCGGAAGCACGACGATCTCCTATGGACCCGCGGATACCAACGGAGCCGCCGATCTCATATGCCAGTATTTCCTTGGTTGTATCCTAGAGGGCTCATCCATTGGACGAGCGGCGCTGATGGCGCGCCAGAAATTTGTTACAATCGTCCAGCAAATGGATCCGATGGATTTGAAGACGCTGGCGCAATTCTGCGTCTATGGCGATCCCAGCATTCATCCGGTGTTGAAGCCGCCTGCCAAACCCAAATCAGGTGCCACCGGCCCGGAAGAGGCGGAACGCTTCCGCCGCGGCGAAAGGCGGGCCAAGGCCAAGCAGACGGGCGATTTCCTGCGGGCCACCAAACCGACTGCCTCGAAACCTGCATCACAGCGGCGCATCACCGCGAACGAAAAAAGACTCTCGCGAAGATCGCGGCCGAAGGCGGCCTCAGCCCGGGCCAGCCTTTCTTAGCCTACAAGGTGAAAGGCGCTCCCCCGCCGCGAGGCGGCCAAAAGAGCGGCAAGAAAACGGCAACCGCGCCGTCGCGATATTTCCTTGCCGTTGGACAGTCTCACCCCAAGGACAAGGATGGGCTAAAAACCGCCATTGTCGCCAAGGAGGTTCAAGGGCGGATTGTAGATTATCGCATCTACCAGCAACGCTGAGACATGGACCCTTCAGAACCCGTTCCGATAAGACAACTTCGCGGACATGTGACACGCGGCATCTATGGGAAGAACACCAAAAGTGAGAGGACGGCGGTCTTTGTGGATACCGGCACCAAGCGCTATCTGCTGCGCCGCAAGACGGGTCCGGCTTACGCGGATAAAGAGCTCGACCAATATGTCGGCCACACCGTCATGTGCGATGGCTTCATTCTCGGCACATCCCTTCTCGCAGATTCAATCCGCGTGGTAAAATAGCCCTGCTTTTGGGGCATGATAACTGAGATGAAAGAAACTGGTGGGCGGTACAAGGATCGAACTTGTGACCCCTACGATGTCAACGTAGTGCTCTACCGCTGAGCTAACCGCCCACGCTTTTCAAAAGCCGCGCCCATATAACGGCAAGGCGGGCGGCGCGCAAGCTTCACGCCGCC
>JACMJT010000622.1 GCA_014380505.1 Hyphomicrobiales bacterium
AGTCTGGATCACCGGCTCGGGGCCGGTGATGGAGAGAGAGAGGATCATGCAAAAGGCCGGGAGATAGCATATCCATGGTTACTCCGCTTCCTATCATCATCGACACCGATCCCGGACAGGATGACGCCGTGGCTATTCTTCTGGCGCTGGCCTCGCCCGAATTCGACGTGCTCGGCATTACCGCCGTTGCGGGCAACGTGCCGCTTGCGCTTACGGAGAAGAACGCCCGCAAGGTTTGCGAGCTGGCCGGGAGGCGCGATGTGAAAGTCCACGCCGGCGCCATCCGCCCCATGGTGCGCTCGCTGGTGACGGCCGAGAACGTGCATGGCAAGACCGGCCTCGATGGACCCGTGCTGCCCGAACCGTCGATGCCGTTGCAAACTCGGCACGGGGTCGATTTCATCATCGACACATTGATGAACCGCAATGCCGGAACCGTAACGCTTTGCGTTCTTGGCCCCATGACCAACATCGGCCTTGCCCTGGTGCGCGAGCCGCGCATTGCGTCCCGCATTGCCCAGATTGTTGCCATGGGTGGCGGTTTCTTCGAAGGCGGCAATACGACGCCGGCGGCTGAGTTCAATATTTATGTGGACCCCCACGCAGCACGCCTTGTCTTCGAAGCGGGCATTCCCATCACGCTCATTCCCCTCGATTGCACCCACCAGGCGTTAACCACGCCGGCGCGAATCGGGAAATTCCGGGCCATGGCCAATCGCTCCGGCCCAGCCGTGGCCGCCATGCTCGATTTTTACGAGCGCTTCGACGAGCAGAAATATGGAACGGTTGGCGGGCCGCTGCATGACCCGTGCGTGATCGCCTGGCTATTGAAGCCGGAGCTGTTCCAGGGCCGCCACGTCAATGTCGCCATCGAGTGTGAATCGGAACTGACCATGGGCATGACGGTGGTCGACTGGTGGCGGGCGACCGAGCGGGCACCCAACGCCACGGTGCTACGGACTGTGGATGCGGAGGGATTTTTTGCCTTGCTGGCCGAGCGGATCGCCCGGCTGCCTTAACCCTATTGAGGGGGCGCGGCGAAAGTGACGGGCGGAGGCTGGTAGCCGCGGGGCACGGCCCGCACTTTGAGCCGCAGGATGGCTTGCGACGTCGCCTGAACCTGATCCGCCACATGTTCGGAAATGACAGGCTCTTTCTTCTTGGGTTCGGCCAAAGCCGTAGCGGCCGTGGCCGCTGTTGCCACCGCCAGAACCAATGCCATAATAACAAATATTTTGCTTTTCATCGCCGTTGTCCGTTCCCAAGCTTTTAAGTTGAGCACAGATTAGCGGCTAAACTGTGAAGCGGCACTGAGGTGGCCGTTCATCCGCCGTTCATCTTCACGCGGGCGTTAACCACACACGGTTGTCGTGGAAACACCCGCCGGCGCTGGGCGCGGGCTGGTCGGCGCCGGTCAACGTGTTGATGCCCTTGCCATCCGCGAAGGCCTCGTTGGGCCACACACCTTCGGAAATGAGCACGCCGCGCCGAAGACCCCCGTAGGCCTTGGCGTTGAGTGTCACCTCGCCCCGCGCGCTGCCCATGCGCACCTGTGCGCCATCGGCAATGCCAAGTGCTGACAGATCGTCCGGATGAACGAGGACCGTGGGCCTGCCCTCGCGTTTGAGCGATGACGGCGTCTCGTTGAATGTTGAGTTGAGGAAGGTGCGGGCCGGACTTGTCGCCAGGCGGAAGGGATATTCGACAGTCGACTCTTCGATGGCCGTCCAGTGATCGGGGAATTCCGGCATATCGGAGACCGGGCCGAAGGGGCCGATCCCCGCCTTGAAACGCACATCGGGCCAGTTCGGGCGGAACCTGAACTTCCCGTCGGGAAATCCAAAGCCCTTGAGGTTATGCGCTGTTTCAAAATCCGGCTGCGCATCGATCCAGTTGGCGGCATCGAGGGAGGCCAGATCGGGGCGGCTGGAATGCGTCAGCGTCCAATCGATCAACTGGCGGGGCGTCATGTCAAAACCGGGGTGCGACGCCCCTACCCTTCGCGCCAGATCGCAAATCACCTCGTGATTGTTGCGGCATTCACCCGGCGCCTCCACCAGCTTGCGGCCGAACATGATGTGCTGGTGCCCGCCCCCCTGATAGACATCGTCGTGCTCGAGAAACATGGTGGCTGGCAGCACGATGTCGGCGAATTTCGCCGTCTCGGTCATGAACTGCTCGTGTACGCAGGTGAACAGATCTTCCCGTGCCAGGCCCTGCTTGACCCGGTTTTGATCGGGCGCCACGGAAGCTGGATTGGTGTTCTGGATGATCATGGCCTTAACCGGAGGGCCGCCCGCAAGATCGTAAGGATCGTTGAGGAGTGCGGCTCCGATGCGGCACTGGTCGATCATGCGGATGCCGGG
>JACMJT010000623.1 GCA_014380505.1 Hyphomicrobiales bacterium
AACAACTCAACACTTCTTCCAGTGCGGTGCGCAGTGCGGCTGTATCGATCTGGGCGGTGGCTGCATCACTGGATTCGCTCATAAGCTTCGTCCAACCTCTTCCAGCAGCCGGCTCAATACCTTATCAGAGTCAAAATACTCCTCGGCAAGTGCACGCGCCGCCCGGGCCTGGCTGGCGTAATCGCGCTGGAGCGCTTCGATCCCGGCGAGTAGATCATCCGCGGTCGCAAAGGCAAACAAGCCCGCACCCGCCGGCAGGAAGCGGCTGAAACCGGTGTCCTGGGCGAGCACCGGCCGGCCCGATGCCAGGTAACAGACGCTGCGGTCGCTAAACCAGCCGCAGCGAGCAGCCACATAGCCGCTCTTGGCGATGCCAAATTCAGCCTTGGAGCTCTGAATAAAGTGGCGGTAGCGCTCTGGTGTCTGCGTCACCTCAGCCGGGTCCAGCAAGCACCAGCCATTGTCATTCAGCGCGGCCAGATCGCGTACCTCCCGCGGATCGATGGCCAGCGCGAGCATAAACCGCTCCGCGGTCAGCGTCGGCAGGGCCATGAAAGGGCGTAACGAATGGGCCTTCTGGCCATAGAGCACATCTTCATGACGGATCGAGCCGTAACCGCGCCAGTTGGCAATTGTCGTAAGCGCCTGATACTCGACGCGTGCCGCCACTGGCCACTGCTCCAGAACCACCGGCTGGAGCGTCGTGATCCATTCCAGCCCGCACGTGGGCACGCGACAATCGGGCTGGCCGATCGCCAGGCCGACGGTGACAAAATGGGTATGGCCGGCGAAGCGCATGTCAATCCCCTCGACGGCCTGCCACAACTGGTTGAAGGCCGGGTCCAGGTCGAGATAGACCCGTACCGGGATGCGATGGATCAGTGCCTCGTCGGTCAACATGCCGGAGATGTTGATGAGTAGATCTGCCTGGCCGGCCACCTCCAGCAACTGTGGATAGGAGAGGCCCACGGTGTGCTGCGTGCCGGCCAGCAACAGTGCCGAAGTCTGCCCAAACCCAAAATCGTTCATCACCTGGCGGAAATAGGCGGCGTTGACCGAAGACGCCAGGGGCGTGCCAGCCGGCCGCAGCGCCGCTTCCGCGACCGGCTCGACAAAATAGACCGCATGCCCGAGCCGCTGAAAGCCGAGCAGATATTGCAGCACGGCCCAGGTTGCGCCCCCCTGATAGGGATCGGCGGCAATCATGCCACTCAATAGAATCGTGAGACGTGAGGCGGTCATGCGTCTTTTCCTATCCGGGTCTTTTCATTGACCACCACCGCGAAGCCATTGACATGTAAAATCCTGTTTTTCCGGTCAATTCTACTGACAATACCTCGCAATTCCTCGATCCCGACAGCCGCGGAGTCTATGATTTTGATGTTTTCCGGCATAAACCCCTCTGGTTCAGAGTATTTCCCCCAGAGCCTGACTCCATCCGTGGCCTTCAGAGCTTTTCGGTGAGTGGTACGGTTTTGTGAGTCTGTGACCTCGACACCGCCCGGCAAGATCAATTCACGATTGAGGATACGCAATGTATTGCTTTGGTGATCAATACCTTGGACAACGCCCTGAACGATTGCCAGATCCGCCCGGTCTTCTGAAAAAACCTCGAACGCCAGAAATTTATCATCCCGGCCCGGCGTTCCCCTTACCTTCAACTTTTGCCCGACTTGAAGATTGTTATACCAGAGGGTGTAGGCCGTATTGGTGACGGTTGGGCCTGAAACCGCCCATGCGCTCTTTAAGCGGCCGGCACGATGAAAATACCGCCGATGCACCCGTACATTCTCCTGGCTTGTCAACTCGCGGTCGCGATGCTCGACACTGGCGGGCGAGCTCAAATAAAGGCCTAAAAATTCGTCAACATGCAAAAACCTTTCGGTTTCAGCCATCCGCAGCCAGAATTCCCAGTCGCCGGCGCTCTCGACGCTCTCGTCAAAGTAGCCATATTTTGTATGCATGCATCTTCGCCACATGGGTTGAGGCCCCATGAAGCAGTAATAAATGAGCTGCAGCGGATCAAAGTCGGGCCATTCCCATCTACCCGCGGGCGTGTGGGTTTCAAAGGTCTCGTTCTCGGTCTTGGTGATATACGCATTGGCGTAGACCAGGGCGATATCGGGCCTCTCCTCGAGTACGGCTACCATGCGCTCGAAGGCGTCACACTTGTGGCGATCGTCGGTGTTGGCGTTGGTTATATACGCGCCGCACGCGGCCTGAATACCTCGATTCCAGGCAGCATAGACGCTTTCGCGTTGGGCAGTCCGGATATACACGATGTTGTCGTAGCGTTGCTGAAATTCCTGGACAATGGTTCTTTCATTCTGAGACGAGCCACTGTCAACGACAATGATCTCGAGCCGGCCGGCAATCGTCTGCGCCTCCAGATCCTCAAGACAACCCCGGATGAATCGCTCAGAATTGTAAGTGGATACAATGGCAGAGACGAGCGGGGGCGTTCCATGAGTAGATGCAGGTTGTTCGATGGGCATGCCCTATACCTCGTCCGAGATCAAGCTTGGGAAATTGGCCAGTTCCACGAGGTCAGGATAAATTCCATAAGAGACCAGACCGCTTATGTATGTTCTGCCGGTCAAGCCATCCGCTGCCCATCTTATCGGATAAACATGATCGCGGAGTTTGCTCGCCCCTTTGGCGTTAATAAAATAGGCGCAGGTTCTATTGGCATAGCGTTGGAAATGACAGATCTTATATTCTGCATAGACCGGTGGACCGAAAGGTATTTTCCGGACATCCGTTCTGAAGTTGATGAATTCCCAATCCCCGGGAAATGCAGAGCGCGAGTCAAGAACATCCAGGAGCTCACTCTTTATCGCGACGTCGTCCTCGAGGATCAAGACTTCTTCTATGTTTTCCGCAACGATGCGCTCCCACATTCTGGCATGGGAAAGCGCGCAACCGATCTCGCCAGGCTTCATCTCTCGTTGTATGGTTTTCATGGCCTCCTGCGCGGAATAGTATTTCAAATCCTCTGAACCCAGATATCTGCTATCGACAGCCGGGATCATTTCAAACCGCCAATCCAATTCGTTCAGCTGCCTCTCCATGTATTTGCGTCGATCCACCGCTCTTTCAAGGTTGAGGACCCAAACAGGAAATGGTTGATTGCTCTTTATTTTTGTCATGATCGTCCGTTTTAGCGTTGCAATATCGTGACGAGCGATTTGACACGCTCGTCATAGGTGTGCCGCTTGGCGAGCTGGTATCCATTTTCGGCAATCTGCTCACGCCGGCGCGGATGATCCAGAGCATATCGAATCTTATCCCGCAACTCGGCAAGATCCTGATAGATCAAGCAGTTCTCCCCATCGACAAATCCCAAATCGATATACTGCGGATTCGCGTTGGTGAGCAGCAGTGTCCGGCAGCCCAGGGTCTCAAAATTCCTGTAGTTGATATCGTTGGCGATATTTTTGTTGAAATGAATTTTATAGGAATTTATGGCCTGCACCATATCCGCGCCAATGACGAAAATGTCCCGCTTCAGCTGAAAGGACGCCTCGATGAATGACAAATAAGGCTCGCGGTTCACAATGTTGCCACAGAATCCGATATCATATTTCTTCTCTATGTCCCGCGGATGGATGAGTGCGCTGTTGAAGCAATTAGGAAACCAGACGCTGTTTTTCTTTATGCGTGCGTCCGCTTCTCCCGCGATAAAGTCTCTTGTCGCCTGCAACAGCAGATCGTAGCGATCCCTTAGATAGATCTCGCGAAAGGGCGCCATGCCGCGCACATGCGCGTCAATCACCCACATGACCTTGTACGCTTTAATATGCGTTAAAGAGGGTACCCAGCCAATTTTGTCGTAATTTTCCAGGTTGAAGACGACATCATAGGCAGTGAAATCAGGCAAGCCAGGGAATTCGGGATGGCCCAATCCCCAGATATCGGCCTTCCAACCCAAACGCTGGAAAGCGGATTGCAAAGCAAAACATTCGCGAAAATGTCGATTCTTGCTGTGCCTGCCGTTTTCCTGGATGATTAGCACTTTCATTCCGTCGCTCGACCTCGTAAAAACTTCTTCAAGTCCTCGAGATGGTTTGCTACGGGCTGATCATGTTCATCAAAGACCTGGCCGACAAATTGATAACCGACTCTCTTGCCGGGGAAGGGCTTCCCGTCGAAGATCGGATCGTGGATCAAGGCATTATCATGGATGAGTGGATAAATAACTTTTCTCAAAAAATTCTGATCGACTTGATAAAAATCACCTTTGTAATAATTCCCGATTAATCCAGCCATGTTTGGGATGACTTCTTTTTTGATGCCCCACATTCCACCCAGGATTTTTGTTCCATGCTCGGGATGATCCCGCATGATATGAAATCCCCGATCACTTTTTTCCCATTCCGTTACGGCGAGCATTTCTCTTTCGCCCAGTCGCGAGTCCGTATCCCTGGAAATCATTACATCCACGAACGGATCACAAGCGGCAAAGAACCTCCAGAACATGCCAGTCCAATCCGGTCTTTCATTCACAACAAAAACCTCGGTATTATTCTTCGCCAGTAACTCTTGAATGATAGGCAAGGGTACGTTCTTGGCAACATAGAACCTGCAAATCCAGCCCGGGTAGAAACAGGTCGCCAAGTCGGCGTTTTTAATCGCACCCACCGTATATTTTGGATTTTCGCCCCACAGGCTGAAAGCTATAACCTTTTTCATGGATGTTGCTATCCAATCTCTTCAATGAACTTGCTCAACACCTTCTCTGAATCGAAAAACGTCTCCGCCAGTTTCCGCGCCGCGCGGCAATGATGTTCATAGTCGGCAGCAATGCGCTCGGCGCCGGCAATCGCCTCTTGCAACGTGGAGAATGCCAGCAATCCTTCTCCCACCGGCAGGTTGCGGCTGAAGCCCGTATCCTGCACCAGAGCCGGTTTGCCGGATGCCAGATACCGGACCGTTCTATCGCTGAACCAGCCGCTGCCGGTATCCACATAGACCCCCTGAGCCACGGAGAACTCAGCGCCCGACGCCTGAACGTAGCGGCGAAACGCAGCCGGATCCGCGGCGACGGACTTCGGATCGACAAGCTGCCAGCCGTGGCGACCCAGGGCGATGCGGTCCTGCTCGTCGGCGGGATGAATATCCAGGGCGATCTCAAATGTCTGCCCTGCCCGCTCCGGTAGCTCGATGAATTTCCTGAACTCGTGAACCTTCAGCCCAAACGTCTTGCCGCCATACTCGACAGGGCCATACGGCCCGCGCCAACTGGCAATCGTCGTAAAGCGGACTGGTGCCGCCTCCTCCGCGCGGACCGGCCAGTGCTCCAACACGACTGGTTGCCGGATCGGACGCCAACGGATTCCATGGGCCGGGATGGAGCAGCCTGGCGTGCCAATGTTCTCGCCCACACTGAAATAAAAGTCATGGCCGCCCAGGCGCAGACCGGCGTTGCCGCTGGCATGCCAGAACTGCGTGAAACCCGGATCGAGGTCGATGTAGGCTTTGCGACGGAGCCGCCGCAGGAGCGGTTCCCACGTTAAATGGCCGGAGATGTTGACCAGCAGAGCCGCATCTTTGGCAATATCAAGCAACTCAGCCCTGCTGAGGCCATAGCTCTGCTCGCCGTTCGCGTAGAGCAAGGCGGCCGATCCGCTGAGGTCGAACTGATCGAGCACCTGTTTGAAATAGGCAAGGTTGAGGCAATCCTCAAAAGCAGTAACCACACCAGCCGCGTTGACACACGCCTCACGGTCGATCTGCTCGACAAAATAGACCTGAAAGCCCAGCTTGCGCAAGCCGAGCACCCAATTCAGGCGCACCCAGGCTTCGCCGCCGTTGAGCGGTTTATTGGCGAGCGCACCGCTGACAAGAACGATTGTCATGCTATCCCCAACTTGACCAGGAGTTCGCGCAACACTTTATCCGAATCGAAATATTCCTCCGCCAGTCTACGCGCCGCACGAGCATGGCGAGCATAATCTCCAGCTATCTCTTCCACACCGGCGCGCGCCTCTTCCAGCGTGCGGAAGGTCAGCAAGCCGGCGCCAAGCGGGTAGAGGCTCTGAAGACCCGTGTCCTGGGCCAGCACCGGTTTGCCGCTGGATAGATAGCACATACTGCGTTCGCTGAACCAACCGCTGTTGGATTGCACATACATCCCCTTGGCTACCATGAGCTCGGCCAGCGACGACTGAATATAGGCCCGGTAGGTCCGCGGGTCACGAGTGACGACTTTCGGGTCCACCAGCGTCCAGCCGGATGTTTCCAGCAGATTGACGTCCTTCTGTTCGGCGGCATGAATATCCAGGGCCAACTGGAATGGATGGCCGCTCAAGCGGGGCAAGGGCGTAAACTGGCGAAACTCATGGACGCGCAGGCCATAGTGCTTGCCCCGGTATTCCATGGGGTCATAGGGCCCGCGCCAACTGCCAATACTGGTAAACGCATCACCCCCTGCCCGCACCGGCCACTCCTCCAGCAGCACCGGTTGCCGCATGGTGATCCACGGCAAGCCGCAGGTGGGAATCGTGCAGTCGGGGTGGCCGATGTTTTCGCCGATGGTCACGTAATCGTCGTGCCCATGGAAGATGTCAGCCAGCCCCAGGTCACACCACATCTGGCCAAAGCCCGGATCGGTGTCCAGAAAAACCCGCCGCGGCGCCTGGCTCAGGACCACTTCGTCGCTCAGGTAGCCCATGATGTTCAGCAGAAATGCCGAGTTGCGAACACGGTCCAGCACCTCTGTCCGAGAAAGGCCGATATACCGCCGGCCCAGATCGTAGATCAGGGCATAGGCGTCGTGCAGATCAAAGCCGGTCATGACCTCGACCAGGTAGCGCAGGTTCACCGACTGCTCAAGCGGGCAGGGCTGGCCGGTTTCATCGACGCACATCTCCGGCTCAAGCTGGTCGAGAAACAGCACTTCCCACCCCAGCCGCTTGAAGCCGAGCAGGTATTGCAGGAACTGCCAGGTATGGCCGCCTTGTCGAGGTTTCTGCGCCAGCGCGCCGGCAACAACAATGGTTTCAGCCAATATGCCTCCTTATCGTTTCACCAGGATATGCGGCTCCCGGACAATGATCGCCGCGAGGCCCTTTACAAAATCGGGTAGCAGACGAGTCTCGATAGCATCGCCAAGGCCAGCCCGCCAATTAGCCAACACCCCAGCCTCTTCCTTTCGGCCGGCATCGTCCAGTAACACAATTGTACCTGGGCGGGTGAGCTCCAGGATTTGGTACAACGTGCCTTCACGCCCCCCCAGCGGCCAGACTGGGCCATCGATCAGAACCAGATCGACTGGCCGCTGGGAGGCGAATTGCCGCCGCCGGAGATGGTAGGTTGGCAACAGCTTGCCCCTATAGGTCCGGGCTACCAGGGGAGCGATCTGAAACTTGACATGGCGGCTCAACGGACAAGCTGCGAATTCTTTTTGCGCGATCTGACCATATTCTGGATCGTGGTCGATAGACGTTATGCGGCAGGAAGGCTGAGATTCGGCACATGCCCAGGCCAACACGCGCGTGGAGAGGCCAGAGCCAAATTCCAAAATGTGTCGTGGTCTCGCATGCGCCACCAGACTGACAAGGAAACGCAATGCATCCGGCGCCAATGTCCAGGAATCGTTGCGGGGTGGAGGTTGAATCCAGGATAAGTCTACCCCGTCGGCATCCACCACGGCACCATGGACTGTATCCCAGGCCGTCGCCACAGCCTCATCATGCCTGGAAATCTTTCGCTGATCTGCTGGATCCAAAATCTTCATCTTTCAGCAGCCTCCAGATGATAGATGATACACTGTTCGTCACTCCACATAGGTTGAGCGGAACATTCAAGATGCTGACGGAGCTCCGTGTAGTAGTCAAGCCACCAGAAGGCAGCACTGGGGAAGACCAGATAGGCCGCGCCGCGGGCCCGCAACTGCTCAAGATGCTGGATCGCTACCTCACTATCGCGTGGATGCACGTCGGGCAGCAGGCGTCGATCAGGAAAATGCCCGCCTTTGCGTCCGCTCAGATGAAGCAGCGTCGGGTCATACTTATCGACAATGAGAATCGATGCCTCCCGCGGCACAACCCGCTGGATCGTTCGGGCAATTGCCTGTAGTACCTGCTCCCATTCAGGATTGAACAGCGCCAGCTTGCGGATACGCTCGCCATAGCGGGCGCCGGAGAGGTGCGAATACAATTGTCCGAGCATGGCCTTCGAGTGCTGATAATGGGCGTACTCGTCGCCGCACAGGATACCGCGCAAGAGGAGCCAGCCATGTCGGCTGTCCAAGAGCGCCGGGAAGAGACGTAGCCCTTGCAGCGCGGCGGTCAGAGTCGTTAACCGCTGTTCTAGCGTGTACGCATCGGCAGCGTTGATCAAGGCTTTGGCGGCCAAGGCGGCGGCGGCCTGTCGCCGCACCGCGGCCGCATCGGGGATCAATGCCCACTGCCGGCGAAAGAGCCGCCGCACCGCGCGGATATCGCACCGCAGCCTTTCCCCGCTCTGCCTCGCCGCCGCCGAGCTGCTGCCGTCGTGTTGGCGGTATTGGGCGAGTGGGGCCGCTGTGTAGGCCAGGTCGGCGTGCAAGGCGATACGCAACCACATTTCCCAGTCCTCGCTGCTTTTCCCCAGCTCGGCCGCGTATGGACCAACCCGCTCGTGGCAGTCGCGGCGCACCATCACCGTTGTCCCATTCACATAGCTGGACAAGACGAGCTCGCGGAAGGCCGCTTTCCCCGGCTCGATCACATCCTGGGCAAAGGGCAGCGGCCAGTCCCGCAGGCGCCGGCCCTCGCTGTCGATCACCTCGTAGGCGCCGTGAACCAGCCCCACATTTGGATGCTGATCGAGTACCGCGCTCTGCACCGCCAACATCGGCGGGTGATAGATATCGTCAGAATCCAGCCAGGCGATGTATTGGCCGCGCGCCATTGCCAGGCAGCGATTCCGGTTCTCCGCAATGCCCAGGTTGCGCGCCTGGCGAACGTAGCGCAGGCGTTCATCGCACACCTGCGCCGCGATCGCCTGCGTGTCGTCGGTCGAGGCATCGTCGCTGACGATGATCTCGAAATCCTGCAAGGTTTGACCCAGTATGCTGTGCAACGCCTGGCTCAGATAGCGCCCCTGATTGTAGGTCGGCACACAGACACTGACTTTGGGTGAGCGGGTCATTGGTCCTCAAGCACGCCGGAGTGATGCCGGACGGCGGGCCGGCCCGGAAAGTACGGCCTGGTACAAATCCATATGCCTCTGGATGAAGAGCGGGAAGGCAAACTCCCGCAATACTTTCTCGCGGCCGGCCTGGCTCAGCGCCTGGCATAGGGCGGCATCGGATAGCAATCGCCTGGCGGCCCGGATCATCGCGCCGTGATCGTCGGCGGGTGTGACCAGACCCGTATGCCCGTCGTCAATTTCCTCCGGGATGCCCCCCACCTGTGAAGCGATCACCGGGGTGCCACAGGCCATGGCTTCCAGGACCGTGTATGGCAGGTTATCGGCACGCGAAGGGTGTAAAAAGACATCGGCGGCCGCGTAGTAGCGGATGAGCTCTTGAGTCTCTTGCACGTAACCCCTGGCGATGACAGGCATTCCGAAATCGTGTGCGGCAGCGAGCTGCTCGCTGCCATGCCCCACGATCAGCAGCGTCACGGGCGCTTCCCAGGCCGTCTCCCGCAACGCGGATAGCAGGCCGGGCACACCTTTCCACGGCACGTTTAGCCAACTGGCAAGGATCAGGATCAGGCGCTGCTCCTGTGGCAACCCCAGTTGGGCGCGCGCCGCAACTTTGGACGACGGTCGAAAGATGTCGGTGTCGATGCCGTTCGGGATGTGGACGATCGGAAAGCGGCCTAGTGGGGTCTGTTCCGCCAATCCCTTCAGCCACTGCGAGGGCGTGACGATGACCAGCGACGAGAAGCGGTAGAGGATCCGTTTCAGTCTATGGTAGAACCGGGTATGATCCCATTCCGTCAGGGGCCGTGCGCCCAGTTGTGGACAATTGCCGCAGGCGCGCAGCCAGCGATCGCATTCCATCGAGTAGGCGCAGTTTCCCGTCATGGGCCACATATCGTGAAGGGTCCAGACAACCGGCTTGAGATGAGAGAGCCAGGGCAGGCTGAGCACAGAGAAGTAGAAGGCATGCAGGTTGTGCAGGTGCAGGATCTGCGCGCTGCGCACCGGCTCCCGCAAGCCCAGGCGAAACGAGCTGGGGAACAGCAAGTCCGAAAAACCCGTGCGTTTCGTCAGGCGGTTGGCGCGCTGCTTCTCACCCGGCAAGTAGGGGATGGGTTGCACGAAGTCGGCGTCGGTAACCTTTGAGCCGACCAGGAGCCGGGCGTCGACACCGCGTTGCAGCAAACCCTGGCTCAATTCGAAAGCGACCCGCTCGGCGCCGCCTCCCCGATCCTGGGTGTTGATCACGACCACGCGGCCTGGCATGGGTTGGGCCGGTTCATCTGTTCTGCAGGGCGTCATGGTTTCCGCCAACGTTCAATGTAATCGAGCGCTTGAAGATAGAGACGGCCCGCCCGATACCTGCGGGAAGCCAGCAACCATTCAATATCAGCGGTTGGCCGCATCGTGATGGGGATGCGGCCCGAGCTGATCGCTTCTCTCATCTGCTCGATCCGCGGAGGGTGCGAGGCGGTAAACCGCTCCAACCAACTGGGATAATCATAGACATTGTGAACGCGGTAAGGATTGCGCAAGAGCAAGTAATTCTCTGTAGCCCACTGTTCCGCCTTGTCGCGGCGGGCCCAGGCGGCTTGCCCATAATACCGGCACTTGTCGACCACCTGCCTGGGGAAGAGGAGGGAGTAATGGTACAGGAGAATCCCTTTCCTGGCCAGGCGCTCGCCGCTGATCCAGTTTACAGCGCGCAAATTACGTCCAGCGGTGTCGACCACGGTCGGCGGCCGGTGGGTGGTATACTGATAGCCCGCGGCCCACTTGAACAGACGATGATAGATGGCCGCGCCACGTCGCAAATACCAACCATCCGTAATGTAGTCGAAGCCGCCCCAGAACGTGATCATCTTGAACGATACCGCGGTAACTGTGGGAGTCGTGCGCAGCAACTCCAGCACCGTCCGCATATCATCGGGTTTATAGAACTCATCGACATCTACCTGCCATAGATAGTCGCCGGTTGCGCGGCGCGCATACGCCTGGCTCTGTTCGTGCTTTTCGCCGGGCCAGAACCCGTTCGGGTGCCCCTCGCGCTCGGCGGTCACAATGATGAGCTTATCGTCAGGGTCTTCGCGCTCCTTGAACTCCCTCAATGTCCGCAGGGTGTCATCGGTGGAATGCCCATCATGGGTCGCCACACTTGCCGCTGCCGGCGCAGCCCCCTCGACGACAATGATCTGGTGCGCAAACGGATATAACCCACGCAGGTTGTAGCGCAGGAAAGGCTCGCCATTCAGCACGATCATGCCAAAGGTAATGCGCGGGAAAACAGATTTCGTCTGCGATGGCATCATCGGCTAGCGTATGGAGGGCCCGGTGTCCGGTGTGCTGAGCGGATTACCCGCCCCTTGCGCTGGAAAAGGAGGATCGACATAAAAGATACCTCGCAATTTGTGCACGCGCCCGCCGGACAGATTGTAATCACGAGTCCACAACCGGTCCTGGTACTTGGCCTGCGCGCGATCATCCCAGCGAAAGTGATGAACATTCAGCCATTGATCATGATAGGCCGGCGTGTCGGCGCCGCCAATAATGTCATGATAGCCTAACGAAACCTCCAGATCACCGCGCGTCGCCATGATTTTGTTGCGCCAGCCACAGAAGATCTCACGCGTGCCATAAGGGTATTGGTGGCCGATGTTGCCGGTCGGCCAGCAAGGCCGCAGGCTGCCATCCTTGGTGGCCAGCCGTTCAACCCATCTGCCCTGGACTACATTGATCTTCGGATCGAGATTGGCAAGGAAGCCTGGCGGATATTCGTGCAGCTCATCGGCATCGGCATAGAGGCACCATTCATCCGGCTGAACGTGCTGGCGGCGAAAGCCGTTAAAGTGATCCTTCCAGTGTGGCCTGGAAACCTCAACAAAACTGACAGCCCCAAAACAGGCCATGATCTCGACAGGATAGCCGGCGAGAAACTGCCTGGCTTCCTCCAGATGGCTACCGTGCAGGCCACATAAAAAGCGCTCCACCCCAAGCTCTGTATAGTGTTTCAGGAAATGCGGCAAGTGATTGAGATGGTAATCTGTGCCGATGTTTACCAGAAGTTTCATGGCGCAAGGAAAGATCTTTTTACAAACGTGTAATTCAAGTGGGGCTCGACCGCAACGAGGGCGTATCCTATTTCACAGAGGCGTGCAACGTATTTCTTGATTTTACCTGGAAACTCGTCGTCCGCGTCGTTATGAACGGCGTGATACTCAACACATATGATCCCGATGTCCAGCCGGTCTTCAACCAGCGAGTCGATGACCCTGTATTCCGCTCCTTCAATGTCCAATTTAAGCAACTGAATCCGGGAGTGCCCCATCTCGCGCATGATGGCGGATAATCGTTTGCACGGCGCTTCAAAATACCTGTCCGAATTCTGCAGATTCAATACCGAATGCGACACATGTTCAGAGTTGGCCGGCGCATAGAATTTCAATATTTCCTCGGCATCCCACAATCCAAACTCAAAGAAATGAAATTGGCTACGCTGTGCTGCCTGTTTGTGAACATGGAGCTTTGCCCGCGGCGTTGGATCGAATGCAAAGACACTGCAGTTAAAGCGCTCGATCAAGGCCAGGTCAAAGGTGATGTCTTCGCCTACACCAGCGAGATAACAAACAGCGCCTGCTGAAATGTCAAGCGTCGGCACAATCCAGCCACCATAAGCTGAGCCAAGTTTCTCCAACCCCTTGATGCTATGTATCTCGGTGCCAGTCAATGTATCTACCGTTCGCACTGGAGGAAGACGCTCGGCCGCCTGGCGCAGCGCCTCCTCGGCTCGCGCGGTGTCACCAACCGTGAGAAACAGATGGTGCAACTGCACATACTTGGTCACTCCTTCCGGCCAGCCTGAAATTTCCTTGATCCAGTACTCGGCAGTCAAAGCGACCTGAGGCGGCAACATGCGCTGACCGGTAAACTGGTCCTCGATGGAGGTGGAGCTTGCCTCCCCCACCCGATCCAGCTGCCTGCCTCCAGGCGCGCGCAGGTCAAAGATCAGGCAGATCTCTTTTTGGTGCGACATCATTTGATAATGGCGCAGCAGATGCTGCCGGAATTCGCCATAGTGCTCCAGCCACCAGCAGGCTGTGCTCGGAAAGACGATGAAGTCGGCTCCCTTGCCCCGTAACGTCTCGAGCTGGGCAATCGCCGCGGCGCTATCCGCCGGGTAATATCCGGTGTACTTGCCGTGGTCGTCCTGTGGGAAGTGCCATGCCCGCCGTCCGTTCAGCTTGAGCAACTTGCCATCCCCTTTGCTGACGACCAACACCGCCCCCTGCCGCGGTACAGTTGCCTCGACCACATCCCGCAGCTGGCGGACAAGTTGCTCATACCGCAACCGCCACGGGGGCGGCGCGGACCATTCCTTCCAAGACGCTGTCGCGCTCTTGGAAGGATCAGCCGGAGGATACGTCTCGAGTTTCGCCAGCGCTTGCCGCGCTCCTTCAATCTCCCCGGCAGTCAAGTAGAGCTGGTAGAGCTGCTCGTATTTCTCCTGGCCATCCGGCCAGCGCGAGATTTCGTCGAGCCAGTTTTGTGTCGTCCAGGTCACCTGCGGCGGGGTGTAGCTGCGCCCGCTCAGTTTGTAGAGCAGATAATCCTGATAGAACTTGATCAACCAGGTCACCAGGCAAGCGATCTGGCAGAGCCGGCTGAAATTCTCAGGCTTGCCGCGATTCCGCATGACCACGCGGAGCTTGAGCCATAGCTCACTCCACTGAAGCTTCGTCCGCTTGAAAGCTTCCTCATAGCCAAAGAACAGCCGATGCACATAGGCATGCGTAACCCCCGACCAGTGGGCCCGGTTGCGGAAATACGCCTTGGTCATCCGATCCGGGCTGACATAGTGGTGGATATAGGCATCCTCAGCGTAATAGATCGGAATATCGTTGCGATCCAGCACCATGTTCAAGAACGTTTCCTCGCCAAACTTGAACGATTTTACCGCGTCATTCCTGCCCGAGAAAGTCATCTGCGTCGGACTGAACTA
>JACMJT010000624.1 GCA_014380505.1 Hyphomicrobiales bacterium
ACGCTTTCGACATTGAAGCGGGCAAGCCGGATGGCGGCGCAGGCGCAGAAGATCAGGGCGATGATCCAGCCGCTATTGCCCATCTCTCTCAGGCTCCACATATACATGATGATGCCGGGCGCCACGCCGAAGCTCACCAAATCGGCAAGACTGTCGAGCTGCGCGCCGAAGCGGCTGTCGGCTCCCAGCAGGCGCGCGGCGCGGCCGTCCAGCATGTCCAGGATCATCGCGGCGATCATGAAGGTCATCGCTGTTGTCCATTGATCGGCCAGCCCGAAACGGATGGCGGTGATGCCGCAACAAAGCGCCAGCAAGGTGATGAAGGACGGCACCAGCTTTTCGATACTGAGATCTTCCAGCCGTTCCAGGCGCGCCGCGACGATCTGGCGGGCGCGTTTACGGCGGGAAATGCGATCCGGCGGCTGCTGCAAGCGATCCCCTCTTATGAAAAACGGGCCAGCACGGTTTCGCCTGCCCGCGTCCTCATTCCGGACTGTACCAAAATTTCGGTGCCCGGCGGCAGATAGACATCAACCCGGCTGCCGAAGCGGATTATGCCAAATCTCTCCCCCCGGCGCACCCCTTCTCCCTGGGCCAGCTCGCAAACGATGCGGCGCGCGACCAGGCCGGCGATCTGCACCACCGCCAGATCGCGGGTTTCGCCGCCCTCCCCGTCGGGGCGCAGCCGGATCGACATGCGTTCGTTATGGATACTGGCCTTGTCGAAACTCGCATTGAAGAATTTTCCGGTGCGATAGGACAAAGCGATCACATGGCCGGTGACCGGATTGCGGTTCACATGCACATCGAACACGTTCATGAAGATGGAAAGCCGCGGGCGAAGCGCTTCGCCCATGCCCAGTTCGGCGGGCGGTGCGGCATCCACGATAGGGAGCAGTTTGCCGTCGGCGGGACAGATGATCAGGCCGGGTTCCTGCGGCGTCTTGCGTTCGGGATCGCGAAAGAAGGCGACACACCACAGGGTGATGGGCAAAAGCAGCCAGCCCAGCCAGGTTGCGAACAGGAAGGCCAGCAGATTGACCGCCACGAAGAGGGCAATAAAAGAATAGCCTTCGCGGTGGATGGATATGTTCACGGCTGACCGATCATTTTTATTGGTCGCTCCGGCTCTCGCCGACGCTCCTCGCGGTGAATCTTCAAATCCGGCTCCCAAAGGAAAAAGGGCAGCCGCGACACAATTCTGCGGCTGCCCCCTTTCAGACGATACGGCTTATATCAGGCGGTGCGGTTGCCCGTGAAGGGGAAGGAGCCGAATGAGCCCGCTTTGACGCTGCCGGACAGTTTGTCGCCCTCCACCGTGCCGGTGAAATCCAGGGTCAGCGGCATGGGCGAGGTGATCTTGGCCGACCAGCTGACGGTGTCGCCGTCCACTTTGCCGTTTTCCAGGGGACCCGAGCCCTGCGCGGCCTGCTGGGTTCCGGTCAGGGCGCTGCCATTGGTCGCAATGTCCAGGTTGGCTTTCTGCGCGCCCAGGGGCGAATTGATGACGATTTCCCACTTGCCGTCCACGGCCATGCTGTTCTCCCAACGCTAGATTGGGGCGCATCTAAGGATGCCATGGACGCATGCGCAAGGGGCTCCAAAGACATGCCTGTCGCTGGTGTGACATAACCTCCCCGTCGCGCGTAAGCGCATAACGGGGGAGGTGGCCATAGCAGCGCTTGCGCTGCGAAGGCCGGTGGGGGAAAACAAACCATGTCACGCAAAGCCATCATTTTGCCCAAGGGCCCCAAGGGAAGATCCCGGGCTCATAGCGGTTCGCCTTGGATTTTTTCCAATGAAATTCGCATGGACGAGGCGGCCAAGAGCATCGCTCCGGGTGCGGTGGTCAATGTGCGGGGCGAGGATGGCCGTGCCTTCGGCACCGGCTATTTCAATCCCAAAAGCCTGATCGCGGTCCGGCTGTGGTCGGACGCGTGCGATGTGGCGATCGACCGCGATTTTTTTATCCTCCGGCTGAAGCGGGCGCTGGCCTTGCGCGCGGCGATTTACGACAAGCCTTTCTACCGCTTGGTTCATGCCGAAGGTGACGGCCTGCCGGGA
>JACMJT010000078.1 GCA_014380505.1 Hyphomicrobiales bacterium
ACGCATGCGGTCCTCATCGCTGAACATGACGCCCGGATTCTCATAGTAGCAGAACACCGCGATGATGCGCTCGCGATCGCCTTTCACGGGCGTGACCCGGTGTGCCGTGTTCTTACCGCGAAAGACATTGAGCGTTCCAGCCTCCAGGTGAATGACTTTAGCTTCGGGGTCGCGCCCGTCGAGCAGGCGGGCCACGCCATCATAATTGGGATCATCATCCGACCTGAGACCCGTGCGGTAGGCGAAATCCCCGCCTCCTTCCGGCGCCTGCAACAGCAGCGTTGTGGTAAACTCGGAGCGGTCGAAGTGCCAGTTCAGCGCCTCGCCATCGCGATAGGTCATCACATTGACGCACGCCAACCGGTCTTCCATGGTGTGCAGCACGGGCTTGCCCATTATCGCCGCGAGAAAACGGATGAGCGGCGGGTATTCATAGGCCGCAAGCACCATGCTGCCCTCCATCTGGTCGGCGCAGATCTTGTGATTGACAGTTTCAACCTTGCGCAACGCCGGATGGGCGGGATCGACTCCGGGGATTGATCCCTTGAAATAGATGTTGTGCACCTGTTTGTGCTTGTAGGATTGCGTATCAAGCGTGGGGCGGAGTTCGGCCACCGCCTTCTCCGCCACCCCGGGCCTCAGAAGGCCTTCGAGATTGAACATGCCGTTGGCCTCGAGTTCGGCCACGCATTTTTCCACCATGGATGTCCACTGGCTGCTGTTTTCACGGTCAAGTGGATAACGCTCAAGATCGATAATGTCGGCGATGTTGTGCATGGGCCCTGTGTCCTTGAAAAATCCCGATCACCAGGAGACAGCAAAAAAATCTTTCGCACAATGGGGCAAATTGTTATTGTCCGCCTAGAAAAACTTGGGAAAGGCCATGCAGCAGCTTCCACCGCTCAACGCCGTCAAATCTTTCGAAGTGGCGGCCCGGCTGGAAAGTTTTACACTGGCCGCCCTGGAACTGGGCGTTTCGTCAGCCGCCGTTAGCCAGCAAATCCGCAACCTGGAAGCCTGGCTTGGCAAACAGTTGTTCGTACGGAACGGCAATCGCGTCAGGCTGACCGACGCTGGCCACGCTATCTATCCCCAAGCATCGCGAGCCCTTGGCGATATCGCCGCCATGACAACCCGCATCCTCGAAGACGAACCGCGAACCCGTCTGGTGGTCAGCGTGCCGTTCTCGCTTGCCGAGCCGTGGCTTGTCCCCAAACTGGCGAAACTCCTCGAAGCATACCCCAGGATGGCAATCGACATCCGGGTTGAAGAGGATCCCGTCGATTTCGCCCGGCAGAATATCGATGTCAGGATAAGCTATGGCAACTACCACTATCCTGAATTGAAGATCGTTCAACTCGTTCACGACGAAGTCTTGCCGGTCTGCGCCCCGGACTTCTGGCACAGGCATGGAGCCGCTGCACTTGATCTGTCGGATATCCACGAGAGCCTGTTTATCCACACCAACTGGGGTCCCAACTATGCCTCGCACCCCACATGGCCGGACTGGTTTTCGCAAGGAGGAGATAACCGCCATCCCGATCCCTCGCTGGGGCGGCGCGTTGGGTTGTCCAGCCTGGCAATCGCCTCGGCAAGACTGGGCCTGGGAGTTGCGCTTGGCCAAAAAACCCTTGCCCGGGCCGACCTCGAAGCAGGCCGCCTGATCGCGTTATCCTCAGCCTCGCTCCCTCTCGGCCATGCCTATTGTGCATTCGTTCCCCATGCAAAGGCAGACCGTGCGAATGTAAAAAATCTGGTCCAGCTTTTGCGATAATGGCGCAGTCACATCGGCGCGGGGCGAGCGTCCACGCCGATTGACACCTCCCATCCCGTGAGCGATGCTGGACTAATGAGTTCAAGCACGCTGTTCAAGGTCGGATTCCTCGCCCTAGCGATAAGTTTGACTGCCGGTCCGGCGGACGCTGGCCATTGCAACGCCGCCATTAACAAGTCACAGGCTCAAATCGACAAATTGGAAAAACAAGCCGATGACGCGTTTGAACGCGACGAAGAGGACGCATACTGCGAGATCATGACAAAGGTCTTGGCGATGGAAAAAAAGCACCTGAAGACCTTCGGAAAGTCCTGCTATCACAACAATACCCTTGCGTGGGCGGCCGCGCAGACCATACCCGAACTGACTGAATCTCTCCTGACCTGCGAATGAGCTCCCGGCTTGACGAGATACGAGCTAAGCGTTCCTCTAGTGCTCAAACAGGAATCTGCACAATCGCGCGAAGCCCGCCCATGGCGCTGTCGTCGAGCTTGAGGTCGCCGCCGTGGGCTCGCGCGATATCGAGCGCGATTGCCAGGCCCAGGCCCGTTCCCGTCTCGTCGAGATTGCGCGCATTGTCGAGACGCACGAACGGCCGGAAAGCGTCTTCCCGCTGATCCGCTGGAATGCCGGGTCCATCGTCGTCGACGGTGACCGTCAGCATGTGTTCGGCGATGCCGGCGGAGACTGCCACCTGCTTGGCATGGCGCGCCGCGTTGCCGATAATATTGCCGAGAAGCCTGCCGAAGGCATTGGGCTTGACGCGGGCCTTGAGTCCCTCCGGCAAGGTGACGCTCACTTGTGCAGGCCCCCGCTCGGCCAGCCGCGCGGCCGTGCCGATAAGTCCGGCCAGCGGCGTATCCTCCACGGTCTCGCCCCCATCGCCGCTCACGAAAGCCAAGTAGGCTTCCAGCATGCGCTGCATTTCGGCCACGTCCTCCTTGAGCGGTTGGACCTTGGCCCCAGTGCCGAGCATGGCCAAACCCAGACGGAAGCGCGTGAGTATGGTGCGGAGATCGTGGCTAACCCCCGCCAGCATGATGGTGCGTTGCTCCACGTGGCGGGCGATTCTGTCCTTCATGTCGAGGAACGCTTCGCCCGCTTGGCGCACTTCGGCGGCACCGCGGGGATGGAAATCGCCGGTGTCGCGCCCCGTGCCGAACCGGTGCGCCGCTCGCGCCAGATCGATAATGGGGCTGATTTGTTTTCTCAAAAACACAATCGCGATGGTCAGCAGGATGAGAGACGACAGGATCATCCAGAACAGCAGCACGCTGGTGTTGGCGGCGTAGGCCCGGGCTTCATCGATCACGATGCGGAAGATCAATCCCTTTTCCACTTCGACGCGGATATCGACGTTGCCGGGAACGCCGCTGCTGTCGATCCAGAAGGGCCGGCCCGTGTCGTTGGTGAGATAGCGGGTCAGCCTGGTGTCGACGGGGGAAAACAGAGGTGTGGGCAGAGGCGGCGGTAATTCGGCGCCGCGCACGATGTCGAGGCCCAGTTTCAGGCGGTCATTGGCAAGATTCTCGATCCTGAGGAGCGCCTGATCGGTTTTATCGGATGTATCGTAAAGATTGATGACGAGGCCGATCTCGCGGGCGAGCGAGCGCGCCAGCACCTTCGTCACATTGTCCCAGTGGCGGTCGAGAATGATGCCGGTCATGATCGACTGCAGCAGCACCATGGGCGCCACCAGAATGATGAGCGCGCGCCGGTAGAGGCCCGAGGGCAGATACCGCTCGAGAAACCGGTTGAAGCGTGAATAGAAACTGTGCTCGTACATGTCTGTCTCAATCCGGATGCAGCACGTAGCCAGCGCCCCGCACCGTCTGCAGAAACACCGGGGCAGAGGGATCGGTCTCGATCTTCTGGCGGAGCCGGTTGATCTGCACATCGACACTGCGGGCACTCTCTTCCGAGCCGGGCTGGGCCAAATCGCTGCGCGGCACCGGACTGCCGGCGCGCTGCGACAGGATGCGCAGGAATTCCTTTTCGCGGGACGTGAGCTTCACCAGTTCGCCGTCCCTCCGCAATTCCCCGCGCTCCACATGAAAGTTGAACGCCCCGAAGCGGATATCCTGCCGTGTCTGGTTTGGCGGCGGCGCACGCCGCAGCAGATTGTGGATGCGCAACAAAAGTTCGCGGGGCTCGAACGGCTTGCTCAGATAATCGTCGCTGCCGGTTGCAAGTCCCGCGATGCGGTCCGGCGTTTCGGCAAGTGCGGAGAGCATCAGCACCGGAACATGGTCGTTGCCGGAGCGAAGTGCTGCCGTAAGTTGCAATCCGTTCTCGCCCGGCATCATGATGTCGAGCACCATGAGATCGAACACGATGCCGCGGCGGCGTTCGCGCGCTTCCGCCGCCGTTCCAGCCACCGTCACCAGGAAGCCATGCTCCGCCAGATAGGATTGCAGCAACTGGCGAATGCGCCGGTCATCGTCGACGACGAGGATGTGCGGTTTCTCACCCACGGCCCTTGCTGTCCCCGCCGATAACGCTCGTCTTGCCGATCCACTCACGAACACTCTCCCGGTTCTCCGGACTTACAAGGTGATAGAGAATAGTGCGGTATTGATGGTGGGCTTCCTTGTCCGATTGCATCAGCGCTCGGCGAATACGCGCGATCTGCGGCGCCATCAGCCGCTGACGCAATTCCTCGCCCGCCTCGGTCAAGTAAAGCAGGCGCTGGCGCCGGTCGTTTTCGCCTTCCTTCTGGCGGATGTAGCCCTTGTCGATAAGCTCCTTCAAAACCCGCCCCAGGCTTTGCTTGGTGATGCGCAATATGTCGAGCAATTGTGCCACCGTCATGCCGGCATCGCGGCCGACGAAATGCACGACGCGATGGTGGGCCCGGCCGAAACCGAACTCCTTGAGAATTTCATCGGGATCGGAGACGAAATCCCGGTAGGCGAAAAACAGCAGTTCGATGAGCGCCAGCGTATCGCGATCGCCCAGATCGGGGGCCGATATTATGTCAGCCATATTGACATATTTTTCCGTATTCGTTACTTTGGGCATTGCCGGTACGATTGGTTGTTTCAGCGTATCGCCGTTCGTCCCTGACATATAGGAGGCCCGCCATGGCAGCAATCGTTCCATTCGACCAGCGCGAAGGCGTGATCTGGTTCAACGGCGAATTCGTCGAGTGGAAAGAGGCGAAGGTCCATGTGCTCACCCACGCTTTACACTATGCCTCCGCCGTTTTCGAGGGCGAGCGCGCCTATGGCGGCGAAATCTTCAAGCTGACCGAGCACACCGAGCGCCTCTTCGCGTCCGCCGAAATGCTCGACATGAAAATCCCCTACACCGTGGCCGAAATCGACAAGGCCTCCCGCGACACCCTGGAGCGCCAGGGCTTCACCGATGCCTATGTCCGCCCCCTCGCCTGGCGGGGCTCCGAGATGATGGGTGTTGCGGCACAGGCCTCGCGCATCAATGTCGCCATCGCCATCTGGCAGTGGCCCGCCTATTTCGATCCCAACGCGCTCGATAAGGGCATTCGCCTCGATATCGCCAAATGGCGCAGGCCCGATCCCATAACCATCCCGTGCAAAGCCAAGGCCACCGGCCTCTACATGATCTGCACACTCTCCAAGCACGAGGCTGAGCGCAAGGGCTACGCCGACGCCATGATGCTCGATTGGCGGGGCCAGGTCGCCGAATGCACGGGAGCCAATATCTTCTTCGTGAAGAATGGCGAAATTCATACACCCGATCCCGACTGCTTCCTCGACGGCATCACGCGCCGCACCGTGATCGACCTGGCGCGCCGCCGACAGATCAAGATCCACGAACGCGCCATCATGCCGGAGGAACTCGAGGGTTTCGAAAGCTGCTTCATCGTTGGCACCGCCGCCGAAGTAACGCCTGTTGGCGAGATCGGCCCCCACAAATTCACTGTGACCGACGTAGTACGCACACTCCGCTCCGACTACCTGGCCGAAGTCCAGCCGAAGAAGAAGGCGGCATAGCCGCTGAATTGGCGAGATTGTTGCTCGCCACGGATGTTGCGGGCTACCAAACTCTGGTCTAACGTTTGCGCCACGGGTTTCTCGCCGGAAACGCTGCCATTCATAGCGACGAAGGAGACGTCCACCATGTGCAATGCTTGCATCATCGAAAATGTAAAAAGCTCCATGTTATCCCGCCGTTCGATGTTTCGA
>JACMJT010000625.1 GCA_014380505.1 Hyphomicrobiales bacterium
ATGACGATCGCCAACGCCTCACGCGGCCCGGATTCGTTCGGCTATCGGTCGGAATTCGTCGAGCTCGTGAGGGCAGCGAAGAATGCCCGTTCGCTGGCGCAGCTCGAACGCTAGCGCCTTGTGGCCGTCGGCGCTTGCCCCCAGCGCCGGCGGACGCCCAAAAGACATCTTCGATGAGGACGCTTCAGTCGCTATGGGTTTGCTTATGCTGCATTTCGAAGGAACTCGGTGAATGGCGATCGAAGGCGACAATTCGATCTCGCTGCCGATTCCACCGCCGCCACGGCCGGCAGCGCGCAAGGCTGCGATCGAGGCCGCGATGCGAAACTTCGACGGGGCTGAAGAAGCGCCCGCCGGGCGAGCCGCTCGCAAGCGGCCATCGCGGCTACAGTGGGCGACCATGCATCGGCGCCCGGCGGGCGGGTTGTTGGCTGCCGCGTTGATCGCGGTCGTCTTCATCCCGGCTATGCCGATCATGCTGCGCGATCGCTCGCCGGACTTGGTTCCGCAGGCTCAATCCCCCAACCAAGCCCAATCGGCTCAGGATAGCTCACTTTGCGAAGGAACGAATTGCGCCGGGCAGGGCCAATCGGCTTCGGAAACGGCGCATGCCCGAACCGATGAGGCGGTGGTCGCCGCGGCGCCCGCTTCGCCCGCGAAGCCTGCGGTGGCACCGGAGGCTGGTGCTGAAGATCGCCAGGTGGCTTCGGCCAGGAGCGATCGGAATGCGCTACTAGAAGCGCCGGCGCCTGTCATGGCAGCCCAAGCGCCGCCACCCCCTCCGCCAGCGCCACCCCCGCCGCCTTCGCAACCGGAGGCTGAAGGGGGCCAAGATCTCGTCGTGACCGGCTCCCGCATTCCGGCATCGAACATGGCCAAGCAACGTCTGGCCGACGACGTGGGATATGCGGCGAAGCCTGCCAGCCCCTTGGCGATGATCGACCCCTATGGCGAGTTTCTGTCGCAGCTGCAGGCTGGCCTGAATGCGAATGACCGGCGAGCGATCATCCGGCTAATCGGCTTCCCCTTCCACGTGAAGCTTGATTGCCGCACCCAGATCTATCGCTCTTCGCGAGATGTCGAACGCGACTTCGACCGGATCTTCACCCCTCAAGTCAGATCGGCGGTACGCAGTCAGCGGCCCGATAATCTCATCAACCGCGATGGCGAGCTGAAGGGCAATGGCAGGCTCTGGTTTGGTCCATCCTGTTCGAAGAAGGCATGCCCACCCAACGCTCCGATCCGCGTCAGGGAAGTGCATCCCTAGCGTCAATATTGTTCAATGCGTGGCGGTGGAAGCAGTCACCTGCGAACTGCTCTCCGCCAAAATTCCCTGTTTTTGCGAAAATCTCGAATCCTGGACCCGAGATTTGCGCCCCATTCACGCCATTCTGGGTAGATTTCCGCCAGTTACGGGTGCCCCAACGGGGCATCGGGCTGCAAAAGAACAGGGAATTCGCAAACCTTTAACAGGGATCGCCCAATCCGGAATCAGCGATCGGACAACTGTCATTCACGGAATCAATCTTCGCCCGATCGACGCGTAACGTTGGTCGACGCGGCGCTTGCGACATGATCAGCGGGTCGCTCCAGTTCAATAGGAGCAATCAAATGGATCACATCAGCGTCTTCGAAATGTTCAGCCCGATTCATCTCGCATACCTCAAGCGATGCCATGCGGACGGTCGGGAGGTTGTCTCATCCGATCTCGACTCGATCGAACGGCATCACCCGGCCGCAGTTCAAGACCCTCTGTTCACAGAGTATCGCGCCCTGGCAGCGGCTGGCCTCCTTCGCCGCCGACCCGGCCGCAAGGCACCCAGCTTCGGAACTTATGCCCGGCTCTGGTTTGCCAAGGGGGAGATAGAGGACGAAGTGAAAGCAATCTGGGCCAGGCGGCGCAGCGGTCTTGAGAGGCGTCAGTACAACTCAGATCCGCCGGGCCTTATTGCTGCCAGCCGCATCGCTTGGGAATATGGCTTCAACTGCTCCGGTGCGACGCTGAGGGCGCGAATCTCGAAAGAACGCATCCGCTAATTACATGAACGTTTTCCGCGGCGGGTAAGGACATTTCGAGTGCTCCTGAAACACGGAGTATTTGAAATGACTGATATCCACCACCTGGATGAGCGTAGGCTCGTCCGATATCGGCCAGGACCGGCCGAGCCGCTCTGCGCCCATACCAGTCATTTGATGCGATGCTTCGGAGATCCGTAAGCGGTCGTTCGTGCCGGCTAGAAATCGAGTATTGCCACGGCGGATGCCATGACGATTGGACACACGCGGATGAATGGACTTCGATAATCTCGCCATGACCTTGGCAGTCGACCGCGACAGATACAGCCCGGCTCATCTCTAACCAACGAAAGCCACATCATTCTCGCGCGTAGAGCCATGACCGGAAGACACGGGTTACAAGTGGCATCACCCCCCAGGTGATCAACGGCGCCATCAAGCACACACTCGCGGCGGTGGCGAGCCAGTGCGGCAATTGGTCGTTGAGTGGCCGCAGCAACGGGGGAACGATGAGCAAAAGGGGGTAGATGCCAATTCCGCTGGCGATCGCTGTTTTCCATTTGGGCGGCGGTTGCGCCGACGCGCGAGAAGGCAGCATGAACCAAGCTTCGAGGCCGTTGACTTTGTCCACGCGCGGGGCGCCCTCAGTCAGCCGGTCGGCTCTCGACCTTAGCTGCCGCCATTCCGATGATCCACGCCATGCGGCGAGATCCTCTTCTGAGCCAAATCGTAGGATGACGCGCCACGGATCCGGCGAAGACTCATGGTCTGGCTGCAATATCTCGGCGCTAAGATAGCCAGGTATGTGGGTGGCAGCCTCCACCATGGTTTGTGCCAGCTCGGCGAATGCGTCGTAATTGCCTTTGGTCACGTGGTGCTCGATTGCGACCACCACTGGTCGGGAACTCGCCGCTTTTTCCGTCATGCTTACTCTCACTGCTCAAAAGCGGAAATTCAGAAGCAATTCGCCCATGGAGACGTCCTTGCCGGGCGGCGTCTCACGGAGGAAAGTGCCGGCGTTAAAGTGTGCGGCCATTGCACGAAGTGAAAGATGACGATTGAATTCGTGGACCATGTTCGCGCCAAGCTCGCGACCCACGTGACGTTTATCACTGCGTCGACCGGTCCGGATGAGAATGCCCGGCGGCGAGTAAATGCCGTCGTCGAGGCTTGCGCGCCAGAAGAAGCGGCCCTGGGCGGTCAGCCGGGTCCGCGGTGCCAGATTAATCGACGCAGACGGCGTGAACCCCGCCAGATTAGCGGGGCCGAGCGGGGTCGTATTGCCAAAATAGCGGCCTGGAGGCTGCGGCGCTCGAAATGTCTGCAAATCGTCGTCATCCGGGTCGCCGTCACCACTCGCGATCCCGGCCTCAAGCGCTATGGAAAGTCGGCCGGCGAGGGCGAGGCTTCGTTCGACCCGGCCATAGGCGGTCCATGC
>JACMJT010000626.1 GCA_014380505.1 Hyphomicrobiales bacterium
AGCGCACCGAACCGTTCGGTCACCGGATTCCATGCTTCGGTGAAGAGGAAGCCCACGCCGAACGCCCGGATCGCGGGCCAGGCGCCGTCGAAGAGAGACCAGATGATGCCGATGAACATCGCCGCAACCACCAGCGCGCAGGCGAGCGTTGCATTCTTGAAGGCCCGCTCCGCCCGATACGAGCGGCTCAGCCGCGCGGAACTCAGCAGGAGGGGCACGTCCTCGTTCACAGTGAGATCGACCATGGAATGCTCGGATGGAAGGGCCCGAAAATAGAGCAGCGATACCGTATCCGATCACGGTACCGCTGCATGTCATATTCGCGAATCGCTACGCTTTTGCGAAGGCCCCTGCGCGCTCCGCGGAGGCGCAGTCAGCCCCTCAGCTGCCGCTCCAGCCCTGGACCTGACTCCAGCTCGCCATGAACCTTTGCTCCACAGCCTCGGGGAAGGGAACGAAGTCGAGGTCGGCGGCCATCTGGTCGCCGTTCTTATACGCCCACTGAAAGAATTTCAGGGCCTCGTTGGTGGCGGCCGAGTTTTGCGGCTGTTTATGCACCAGGATGAAGGTCGCGCCCGCGATCGGCCATGCCTCGGCGCCCGCCTGATCCGTCAGGATCGTGCCGAAGCCGTTGGCCGGATCCCAGCTCGCGGCAATTGCCGCGGCAGCAAACGAGGCCGCCACCGGGCTGACGGTCTTGCCATCGCGATTGATCATGCGGGTGTACGCCATTCTGTTTTGCTTGGCGTAGGCAAACTCGACGTAACCAATCGCGCCGCGCGTCTGCGCTACATTGCCCGCAACGCCCTCATTTCCCTTAGCCCCGATTCCGACCGGCCATTCGACGGACGTCGATGCCCCGACCCGATCTTTCCATTCAGGACTGACCTTCGACAGATAATCCGCGAAGATGAAGGTCGTGCCCGAGCCATCGGAGCGATGCACCACAATTATACCCAAGTCCGGCAAATTGACGGCGGGGTTAAGACGCTTAATCGCGGGGTCTGACCATTTGGCGACCTTACCGAGGAAGATGTCGGCCAACGTGGGGCCATCGAGCACGAGCTGCCCCGGCGTAATGCCTGGAAGGTTCACGATCGCGACGTCACCGCCAATAACCGTTGGAAACTGAACCAGACCAGATCGGTTCAGCTCAGTGGTGGATAACGGCATATCGGAAGCGCCGAATGTCACCGTCTTGGCTCTGATCTGAGCGATGCCGCCGCCCGAGCCGATCGACTGATAGTTCAGGGCGTTGCCGGTCGCGCTGCGATAGGCGGCCGCCCATTTCGAATAGATCGGAAAGGGAAACGTCGCGCCGGCGCCGGAAATCGTGGCGGCCATCGCCGTCACGCCCATGCTGGCGACCGCCACGGCGGCAATGAAAAGACGGAAGGGGAATTTCATGGTGACCTCTCGACAGGGGCTCAACCCAAGCGCGGCCATCGGGCGTCCCCGGACCGCTTCCAGGCTTGGGCATTAACGCCGGAACGCGCGTCAGATGTGCCACAGTTGAAAGAAGGTTTTGTGACAGTTCGGCGAAGGTCATGGGGGCGATGAAAAGAATTGTGACATCGCAGGCGGTTAGCGACGTTCACGAGGGTGTGCAAAGGCCCAAAAAAAGAGGCGCCGGAGGGTATCCCCCGGCACCTCTGATTCTATGCGAAAGGCGGCTTACGGCTTGGCGACGTGCCAGACCATGCCCTTGCCTTCGCCGACCTGATCGCCGGCGGCCTTGTCCATGGCGAAGTAGTAAAGCGGCTTGCCCTTATAGGCGATCTGCTTCGAACCGTCGGACCGGCTGATGACTTTCCAGTCGCCCATGTCCTTGTCGGCGGCGCCGGCCATCAGTGCCGGCCAATTCACGATGCACATGCCTTCGCAAGCGGACTTGTTCGCTTCTTTGTCCTTGTCCCACGTGTAAAGGGTCATGCCTTTCGCATCGGTCAGGATCCCTTGCGTGACTTTCACGCTGGCCGGCATGCCTTGCGCAAAGGCAAAGCCGCCAACCGCTGCAGCCACAATGAAGGCCGGCGCAATTACGCGGATTGATCTCATCTGTGTCTCCTCGATGTTTCATCACGGTGGTCGTGGACGCTGGGGGCAGCGCCCCACATTGGACCGGCATTGAGGTTAACATAAATTTACCCTGACAAGCCATGGCGTCGGGCGGGACATTATTGGGGTTCCGGCGCGGGCCCTTTCAAAAACGCCGCCGAGTGATAGGCTTGGCGCGGCTTTCGACGGGAGGATTTCGATAAATGGCTGGATATCGGGGAGCATTTTTGACCGCAGCTGCAATGGTGGCCTGTTTGGTTGCACCGCAATCGGGCTTGGGCGCAGCAGCGGGCAGCGGGTTCAGAGTGACCTCGTCGGCCTTCGAGGACGGCGGAATACTGACGGCGAAGCAAGCGGCCGACGATCCGATGCGCATGTGCGGGGGCCAGAACGTCTCACCGCCGCTGCAATGGTCAAACGTGCCGGTGGGTACCAAGAGCTTCGCCATTGTCCTGCTCGATCCTGACGGATTGCTCGGCCAAGGCGTCGTGCATTGGATCGCTTATGGCATTCCCGGCAACGTCACGTCGTTCGCCGAAGGCGAGATGACGAAGCAATCCGAGAAATTTGTCGGCGGAAAAGGCACGCGCGACAACGCGATGTATATCGGTCCGTGCCCGCCGGTTGGCGATGCGCTTCATCACTACGTGTTCACGCTGATCGCAACCGATCTCGAACCGAGTGCGCTGAAGGCGGGACTGACGCGCGACGAGCTGTACACGGCGATTCGCGGTCATGCCAAAGGCGGCACCAGCATCGTCGGACGCTACGCGCGCTGATTGACGAACGGAAAAGGCTGGCGCGAAAACCTGCGCGAGCCCTTTTGTTTGCGCCGTCAGAAACTGAACCGCAGCCGGTTCGCGAACCCTGAAATCCCGGCCGGCCTGCTGACTCCGAGCGTCGCGCCGATGGGTTGTTTGCCACTGCCAGGGTGCGAACGCGGTCTTCCAGGCGTCCGGCCGGCGGGATCGGTGTCCTGCCGATTGGACCGATTTACGGACCAAACCCCGCGCCATGTTACGGTGGCGGGGGG
>JACMJT010000627.1 GCA_014380505.1 Hyphomicrobiales bacterium
CGTGACGCCTGCATTTTTCGTCCTCCATGTGATGCCGGTTGCGGACCAGAATGGCTTTCCGCGCCCGGCAGTCCCCCGGGCGGCGCTCGCCAACAATCATCTGCAATATGCCATCACCTGGTTTTCGCTCGCCCTCGTGCTGGCCGTCATCGCCGGCCTCGTTGTCCGCGGACAGATGAAAAAATCCGGCGCTTGATGCTGGCTAGGGCTGCCGCTAAAGCAGGCGCTCCCTCCAAAGGATAAATCCTTGCGCTATCAATCGACTCGCGGCGAAGCCCCGGAATTGGGTTTCGAGGATGTTTTGCTCACGGGCCTAGCCCGCGATGGCGGCCTCTATGTTCCGGCACAGTGGCCACAGCTTTCAGCCGCCACAATCCGCAACCTGCGGGGCGCCAGCTACCAGGATGTGGCCTTCACCGTGCTGCACCCCTTCATTGGCGGCGCCATTCCGGATGCCGATCTCAAATCGATGCTTGCCGCCGCCTATGGCGCCTTCGGCCATCCGGCCGTCGCTCCCTTGAAGCAACTCGACGGCAATCAATGGCTGCTTGAGCTTTTCCACGGCCCCACCCTCGCGTTCAAGGATGTCGCCATGCAGCTCCTCGCCCGCTTGATGGACTGGGCGCTCGCCAAGCGGGGCACCCGCGCCACCATCGTGGGCGCCACCTCGGGCGACACGGGGGGAGCCGCCATCGAGGCCTTCAAGGCGAGCCGACATGCCTCGATTTTCATTCTTCATCCCCACGGCCGCGTCAGCGATGTGCAGCGCCGTCAGATGACGACGGTCGATTCACCGGCGGTGCATAATATTGCGGTCGAGGGAAACTTCGACGACTGCCAGGCCATCGTGAAGGCACTCTTCAACGATCATAAATTTCGCGACGAAGTGAATCTTGCCGGCGTCAATTCCATCAACTGGGCGCGCATCATGGCGCAGATCGTCTACTATGTGACGGCGGCGGTCTCGCTCGGCAGCCCAGACCGCCCTGTAAGCTTCTGCGTGCCCACCGGAAATTTCGGCGATATCTTCGCTGGGCTGGTGGCAAAACGAATGGGTCTCCCGATCAATAGACTAATAATTGCCGTTAACGTCAACGACATATTGGATCGAGCACTCAAGACTGGCCGATACGACGTAAGGGGAGTTAGGCCCTCGTCGAGCCCCTCCATGGACATCCAGGTCTCGAGTAACTTCGAGCGCCTGCTGTTTGAGGCCCATGGCCGAGATGCAGGCGCGGTACGCCGCTTGATGGCGAGCTTATCCCAGTCCGGCGCCTTTCACATAGGTGCCAAGGAACTCCATGTTATACTTAAGGAATTTGACTCGGGCGCAGCCGATGAGACAGCGACCGCGGCCACCATCCGCGAAACCTTGGCGGCAACGGGCGAACTCCTCGATCCCCATACGGCGGTGGGCTATGCCGTCGCCCGGCGCCAGGCCCCCTCGGCCAGTCCCATGGTGACTTTGGCCACGGCCCACCCGGCCAAATTTCCTGACGCAGTGGAAGGCGCTGCGGGCGTCAGGCCCGGTTTACCAAGCCATTTTGGGCACTTGCTCAGCGCCCCGGAACGTCTCACAGTGCTGCCCAACAGCAACGAGGCCGTCCGGGATTTCATCCGGGCCAAACGGATGGCCTGAAACAAGGGCAAATCATGAGCGTCGAGATCACTCGTCTCTCCAACGGTATCAACGTGGTGACTCATCACATGCCGCATCTGGAGACGGCAGCACTCGGCATCTGGGTGAAGGCGGGTGCGCGCGATGAGAGGCCGGAAGAAAACGGCATCGCTCACTTTCTTGAACACATGGCCTTCAAGGGCACCAAGCGCCGGAGCGCTAGGGAGATCGCAGAAGAGATCGAATCCGCCGGCGGTGAGATCAACGCCTCGACCAGCATGGAGACCACAACCTACTACGCGCGCGTGCTGAAGCAGGACTGGCCCCTGGCTCTCGATATTCTTGCAGACATTTTTACGGAATCGGTCCTCGATCCCGAAGAGATGGAGCGCGAGCGCGATGTGATCCTGCAGGAGATCGCCGCCGCCAACGACCAGCCGGACGATCTGGTGTTCGAGCTGGTTCAAGCGGCGTCCTTTGCCAGCCATCCCCTGGGCCGGCCCATTCTCGGAACGTCGGAACTGGTTTCCGCAATGACCCGCGAGCAGATACTGGCTTGGCGCGATCGCAACTACTGGGGCACGCGCATGGTGGTGGCGGCGGCGGGCAATATCGAACATGAGGAATTCGCCGCGGAGGCGGAACGGCTCTTCTGCGGCATCGATGTGGGTACAGAGCCCCAGCGTGAGCCGCCAACCTTCATTCCAACCGCGCAGACGGCGGATAAGCCGCTGGACCAGACCCATGTGGTCGTGGCCTTTGCCGCCCCCGGCTACAAGGATCCCGAAATCTACGTGCTCCAGGTTCTGTCGAGCCTTCTGGGCGGCGGCATGTCCTCCAGGCTTTTCCAGGAAGTGCGGGAAAAGCGCGGCCTTTGCTATAGCGTTTTCTCTTTCGGTTCAGCCTATGAGGATGGCGGGCAACTGGCGGTCTATGCGGCAACATCGCCGGAACATTCCCGTCAGCTCATGGACATTACATCCGATGTCATGCTCTCGGTTGCGGGCGACGTGTCCGAAGCCGAGATCGCCCGCGCCAAGGCGCAACTCAAGACGAGCCTAGTCATGAACCTGGAGAGCGCCTCCGCCCGCGCCGACCAGATCGCCCGCCAGTTCCTGGCCTTTGGCTGCGTGCCCGATATCGCCACGCTCGTTGCCAAGATCGAAGCCGTGACGGCCGAGCAGGTGCGCGATCTCGCCGGCAGACTTTTCAAGACGCGCATTCCCGCTTTCAGCGCCGTGGGCCAGCTAACGACCCTTTCGCCCTACGAAACCATCGTCAAGCATTTTGCCTGAGTGAGCCCGTGGCTTTTCTGAGATCGCCCTTTGCGCCGGAGTTGCCACCGGTCCTCAGAAACGCCAGGGTGATGCTGCGAACACCCGAAGCCTCCGATTATGAAGCCTGGGCCGACTTGCGCCTTGCCAGCCGCGATTTTCTGGTGCCCTGGGAGCCCCTGTGGCCGTCCAACGATCTGGCGCGTCTTTCCTTCCGCGCCCGCGTAAGGCGCTACTGGCGCGATATCGAGGACGATGTGGCCTATCCGTTCTTCATCTTCACTGCGGATGGGCGGACTTTTTTGGGGGGCCTCACGTTGTCGAACGTGCGCCGCGGCGTCGCCCAGATCGCAACACTGGGATACTGGATCGGGGCGCCGTTCGCGCGCCAGGGTTATATGACGGGGGCAATGCGGCTTGCTCTGCCATTCGCTTTCGGCCACCTGCAACTGCACCGCGTCGAGGCCGCTTGCCTTCCTGACAATCACGCTTCGATTGCACTTTTGCAGCGCCAAGGTTTTGCGCGCGAAGGCCTCGCCCGGCGCTATCTCAAGATCAACGGCCAATGGCAAGATCATCTGCTGTTCGCCCGCCTTGGCGACAACCGTTGAACCCTGAGCTCCGCATCATTTCTTGCCAGTGGGACCCATGCGGCGCTACCAAGAGGGCATGAGTCGCTATCGCAACGCCATCAGCGCCTGCGCGGGCCTGTTACGGCTGGTGATGTGGATTGCGCTGGTATTCTTGGTGCCTCTTCCCGCAGCTCAAGCGGCAAGCCTCGCCGATGTAGGAACGAGTGGACCCCGCATCGATCTTCTGCCCTATCTCGCCGCGTTGGAAACCAGCCGGCGCGACGTTCCCATCGAAAAACCCGGTAGCATCGCCGGCGCCAAGAACTTTATGATTTTACGCGCCAAGGGAGCTGGCCCCACGTTCCGCTGGGTGGCCGGCAGCTTCACCAACAGCGGCACAACTCCCCGCCACATGGTGATCGCCATCGCCGATCAGGGCTTTGTGGGATCGGGCATCTATTGGCCAAAGCCGCCCAGCGGGCATGTCGACAGCATCACCACCGCAGGCCCCGCAACGCTTCAGCGTTTGTCCGTTGCCGGTAAGGAGGCCTATGGCTTCACGTTGGAGCCGGGAAAGACCGCTGCCATCGCCTTCGAGATCGGCGGACCATCGCTCTCCGCCATCACCCTCTGGCAGCGCGATGCCTTCGACGATCAGAAAGACTATTTCGCCTTCTTCCGGGGCGCACTCCTTGGCATCGCGGCACTTCTCGCCCTGGCGATGCTGGCGCTGTACGGATTCAGATCGCGCCCGGTATTCCTTGCCGCCAGTGGATTTGCCGTGGCCAGCGTCGGATTCATGATGCTTGAAGCGGGGCACCTGTCCGTCCTTCTGACAGCGATGCATTTTCCGGCACTCACGCTCACCGTTGCCCGGGCTCTCATCGAAGGTTTGATGGCCGTTTTCCTGATCCTCTATCTGATCACGGTTCTGGACCTGCGGCGCTTCCTGCCGGTGCTGGAAAACATGCCGTTTCTCATGGGCGGGCTTGTTCTTGCCGTGATGGTTGCAAGCTTCGTCGAACCGGCCGCGGCTTCCGGCATCGCCCGCGTTGTTTTTGGTCTAACGGCGTTGGCGGGTTTTGGCGGGATCTTCTTCCTGTGGCAGCACGGCGACACCAAAGCCGAAGCAGCCCTTGTCTCATGGTCGGCGATTTTGCTGTGGGCCTTTATCGGCCTGGTCGCCATCCTGGCGGACCCGCGGAGCGCAGCACTTTCACCCACGCTGCTCTCCGGGCTCTGCGCGGTCCTCGTTGTCATGGTTTTTGCTCTGGTGCACCAGGCCTTCAGCAAGGGCTATCTATCCCAGCGCTTCTTCCGCGAGGCGGGCCGCCGCGCCTTGGCGCTGGCGGGCGCGCGCGCCTATGTCTGGGACTGGCAGCCGGAAGACAGCGATCTGCATGTGGGCGAAGAAATCGAAAGAGCCTTGGGGCTGCAACCCGGCCTCATGGCCGAAGCGGGCGTCGACACCTTCCTTGAACTCATGCACCCTTCCGATCGCGCCGCCTACGTTGCGGCCATTGAAACCGCCGAGCTACAGGGCAATGGCGTGATCGAGCGCCAATTTCGTCTCCGCCACGGCGACGGGGACTATCGCTGGTTTCAACTGCGCGGCCGCGGCATGCCGGGCAGCGGCGACCGGGCCATCCGCTGTATCGGAACGCTGACCGACGTAACCGAGGCCAAGCGCACCGAGGAGCGGCTTCTCAGCGACGCGGTTTACGATGTCGTAACCGGCCTGCCCAATCGCCCTCTGTTCATCGACCGATTGGCGCGCGCCCTCACCGTGGCCGACGCCGCGGCACAAACCAACGTACACATCGTGCTGGCCGACATCGACCGCTTCAAAACGGTGAATGACGCATTGGGGCATGAGATGGGCGATGGCCTGCTGACGGTGATCGCCCGCCGCCTCTCAGCCGAGATGGGGCCAAACAACAGCGTCGCCAGGCTACCCGGCGGCCAGTTCGCCATCCTGTTTTTGGCGTTGGAGTCCGGACGCACGATCGAAGCCTTTGCCGAAACGGTGCGGGGCGCCATAGCGCTTCCCATCACTCTCGATACCCAGGAGATATTCCTCACCGCATGTATTGGCGTGGCGCACAATCGTGAGCCTGGGCTTTCCGCCGAACGCTTGCTGAAGGATGCTGCCATCGCTCTATACGAAGCCAAGCGCCGGGGCAGCGGCACGATCGAAATCTTCCGCACCTCCATGCGCGATGACCGCGCCGAACTCGTGGTGCTCGAGCAGGAACTCCGCCGCGCCATCGAGCGAAACGAGATCGAGGTCCATTATCAGCCGATCGCCCAACTGGCCGACATGAACCTCGCGGGCTTCGAGGCTCTGGTGCGTTGGCGCCATCCCACTCTGGGCCTCTTGGCGCCGGAGAGCTTCGTCGGCCTTGCCGAGCAGACCGGGATGATCAAGGACATCGGCCGCGCCGTGCTGAACGAGGCGGGCCGCCAACTCGGCATCTGGCAGCGTTCGTTCCGGCAAGCCGAGCCGGTTTTTGTGGCGGTGAACATATCCTCCGCCCAGTTGATCGACCCCAGCCTGATCGACGATATTGCCCAGGTTCTGCACCGCGAAACCGTGACGCCCGGCAGCCTCAAGATCGAGGTGACGGAAAGTCTCGTCATGCAATATCCCGAACTCGCGGGCCATATCCTCGAGCGCTTGAAGAATCTGGGTGTAGGC
>JACMJT010000628.1 GCA_014380505.1 Hyphomicrobiales bacterium
GCGGCCATCGTCACCGTGGTTCTTGCAGGCGGCCAGCGGCTTGCGGCGGCGGCTACGCGCAAGGCTATTGATGAGATGAAACTGGCAGTGGGAACCGAAGTCTGGTGCCTGATCAAGGCCGTTTCGATCGACGCCCGATGGCTGCGGAGCGGCTGACCATAGCGCCGGGAAATTTTGCCAGGCGGCGCGCCACCAGCGCCGCCGCTTCCGTCTCGATGGCGCGATAGGCGGCGATCACCGAATGGCCAAGATCGGTCAATCTGGCGCCGCCACCGCCCACACCTCCGGTGGAGGACTCAACGAGGGGCGCTGCAAACAGGCCGTTCGACTCTTCGATCAGCAGCCAGGCGCGGCGATAGGACATCTCCATGGCGCGCGCCGCCGCCGAAATCGATCCGGTCTTTCCCACCAGCTCAAGCAGCCTGATCTTGCCGGGGCCCAGCCTTTTGCCGGGCGCCATTTCGATGCGGAAGGTGGCATGGGGAAAATCGCTCATTTCTAATCCATGCCACGGGTTTGCAGCAGCGGGAAGCCCTTGCGAACCATCTCTGCCCAACAGATAATGACGCCGAGGCTAAAGTTGCCAACGACCCCTAACCAGCAATTGTTCGACCGCGACAAGAGTTGTCTCGTCGTTATCGACGTTCAAAAGCATTTCCTCGAAAAACTGCCGCTCGATTTACGGCAACCGCTGGTCGCACGTATCGCCTGGCTGATGCGGGTCGCCCGCCTGCTCGGCATTCCCATCATCGCAACGGCGGAAGACATCGCAAAGGATGGCCCGCTGGTTGCGGAACTGGCGAGCGAACTTGCGGCAGAAACGACGGTGCACGACAAGATGGTCTTCGGCCTGTGCGGGCAGAGTTCCATTCTTGATGACGTCAAGAGGCAGGGCCGGAGCGAGTTTATCCTCGTGGGACTGGAGACGGATGTTTGCGTTGCCCATTCGGCCATCGGCTTGATGGAGCAAGGCTTTCGCGTCGCCGTCATCGAAGACGCGACCGGCTCGCCGCCACCGCACCATGATTACGGCATCAAGCGCCTGTCGGCGGCGGGTGCCGTCATTACTTCGGTCAAGGGGATCTATTACGAATGGATGCGCGATGTCGCCACCGACAATGGCACCCGGCAGAAGATGACTTCACCCTTGCCACCCGGGCTCACTCTATAACCTGAGTCAGGCCGCTTGCGCTGAAGCCTTCCGGGGCTCGAGTGTCAGCTTGCCCTCGCCGGCGCCCACATCGACGGTGTCCCCATCCTGCACCCGGCCGGCGAGAAGTTCTTCGGCGAGTGGATCCTGCAGGGACTTCTGGATCACCCGCTTCAGGGGCCTAGCACCATAGGCGGGATCGTAGCCTTTATTGGCCAGCCAATTGCGGGCGGCTTCGCTGACTGACACCGTGATCTTCCGCTCACTGAGCAGCTTCTGCAAGCGCCCGATCTGAATGTCGACGATTGCGCCCATGTGCTCGCGCTTCAGACGGTGGAACAGGATGATCTCGTCGAGGCGGTTGAGAAACTCGGGGCGGAAATGGCCCCGGACCATGCCCATAACCTGCTCGCGCACCGCATCCACATCCTGGGTCTCGCCAAGGCTCACGAGGTATTCCGACCCCAGGTTTGAAGTCATGATGATCAGCGTGTTCTTGAAATTGACGGTGCGGCCCTGGCCGTCGGTGAGGCGGCCATCGTCGAGCACCTGTAGCAGC
>JACMJT010000629.1 GCA_014380505.1 Hyphomicrobiales bacterium
CCCTTGCTCCCCGACAGGCGCCACACCACGGTGTAAACTTGCCCGGAGACGAGGTAGACTTTACTGTCGATCTGGATTTCCTTGCCATTGGAAGTGGCACCGCCCAGTTCGTACTTGGCAATCCTGTATTCGCGCGACTTGTCCGCGAAATAGCGCGCCATGAAAGTTGCCACACCGTCATAGTAGCGGCGGCGCTGGCCGGCGGGAAGTTTGGCCTTGTACTGTCCAAGCGAATAGTCGGCGATTTCAGCCAAGCCGCCATAGCGTTGAATGACGTTCCTGAAACTCGAAACTGTGCCCTGCCGGTGCGCCTTCAGCATGTCCCTGGCGAATTGCCGCATGAAGGCCATGGACGGATGCTCAGCAGCCAGCGCTGGCTGGGCCAATCCCGCAGCCATGAAGCCCAACAGGGCGCGCCGGGTAAGCGCACGCCGGGATACCAGAACGCTCACCAGGAGTCGGCCTCGCGCAATTCCTCGAATAACGCCTCGAAATCCCCCTTTGACCCTTTCAAGATACGGGTGATGCGACCCTGCATGGCAATTCTAACCCATGCGCCCTTGACGTTCACATCGTTTACCCGAAACCCACTACCCGCATTCGTCAGCCGCCACCTCACTTGTTCGCGGCTGGGTTTGAGAGCGCTGTGGATCACGATGAATTTGCCTTGGGTGGATGACGAGATGACCTGAAGGCCGGACCCGCGGAAGTCCTTTACGTAAAACGCAAAGAACCCCGCGACATAAATTTCGAAAGCACGATAGAATTCATTTTTTTTTCCAGCAGGCAGCTTGTTCCGATAGGGACCGAGCGCATAATTTGCAACGTCGCGCAGGTCTATATAGCGTTTGAGAAGCGCTAAAAATTTACTGCGCAAACCATTTCCAGTCTGCCCGCTGTTCGCCAGCGCCATGACTTCATCAGCGATTCGGGCGACATAGTTTTTGGCCCCATCAGTCGCGGCGATGGCGGCGCTTGGCCAAGATATGGCACCCCCCAACATGCCACCCATCAACAAACCGATGAATTGCCGCCGTCCAATTGGGCGAGCCGAGTAACCTGCCATTTTGCCTCCGAGCCCGCTTGAGCAACTTCGGGCAATACGCCGCGAAATTGTGAAAAAAGCAAGACAACTTACCAAATGCCCGACGCAAAATCCAACTTGTCCTCCACATAAAGATATGTTTATATGCGAAGCGGAGACTAAGGAGCACCATTGGAAGAGCTTTTGGCCGGATTGCGGGCGGCGGCGGAAGCAACGCGTGTGCGAATCCTCTTCGCCCTTTCCCAGGGCGAGTTCAATGTCAGCGAACTGACCCAGATTCTTGGCCAGAGCCAGCCTCGCGTCAGTCGCCACCTGAAGCTCATGACCGAGGCGGGCCTGATCAGCCGACACAAGGAAGGCAACTGGGTCCTGTTCCGCATCCGCGATGAAGGTGCGGGCGGCGCCTTGGCGCGGGCCATTGTCGATCTCAAACCGGGTACCGACGCCGAATTGGCCCGCGACCAGGCGCGCCTCGCCGATGTCCGCAGCCGGCGGGCCAAAACCGCCAGCGAATATTTCCGCGCCAATGCCGCGCGCTGGGAAGAGCTGCGCTCTCTCCATGTGCGCGAGGAGGATGTCGAACAGGCGATGCTGCGGCTTGCGGGGCCGGCACCGGTTGAGCTTCATGCCGATCTTGGCACCGGCACCGGCAGCGTACTCCGCTATTTCGCAGCCCTCGCCTCCCAATCCATAGGCATCGACCAGAGCCTGGACATGCTCGCCATGGCGCGCGTCAATCTCGAGAAGGCAGGCTTGGGCAATGTCCAAGTGCGCCAGGGCGATATCTATGCGCTACCCTTTGCCAACGCATTCGCGGACTTCATCACCATTCATCAGGTGTTGCATTATCTCGATGACCCCGGCCGCGCGCTCATCGAAGCCGCTCGCATTCTTCAGCCGGGTGGGCGCCTGTTGGTCGCCGATTTCGCCCCCCATGAACTCGAGCAGCTCCGCGACAATCACGCCCATCGCCGCCTTGGCGTCGCCGCCGAGCACATGGCGGCATGGCTGCAACGGGCGGGCATGAGATTGATCCAGCATGACGTGCTGCCACCGCCGTGGCGCAAGGGCGAGACGGGACTGACGGTGTCACTGTGGCTGGCGGAGAAACCCCGATGGTGACGGCGTCCGGCGAATCAATCGAGGTCTCCTTCGAGTTCTTCCCGCCGAAACCGGGGAACGCCGAGCTGTCCTTCTGGCGCGCCATCGCCAAGCTGGAGGCCGTGCGCCCGCACTTCGTATCGGTCACCTATGGAGCGGGCGGCACGACGCACGGCCGCACCCTCGACACCCTTGCACGCATCGGCCGGGATACCGCACTCAAGCCCGCTGGCCACCTCACCTGCGTCGGCGCCAGCAAGGACGAGGTGAACGCCGTCATCGGCGACTATAAAAAGGCAGGCGTCCGGCACATCGTGGCGCTTCGCGGCGATCCGCCAAATGGCGTCGGTACCAGATTTGTGCCCCACCCCCAAGGTTACCGCAACGCCGCCGATCTCGTGCGCGGCATCCGCGATATCGGCGGCTTCGAAATTTCCGTGGCCGCATATCCCGAACGCCACCCGGAGTCGGTCTCGATCGAAGAAGATCTGGCCTTCATGGCCGACAAGGCGGACCATGGCGCCACCCGCGCCATCTCCCAGTTTTTCTTTCACACCGCTTTCTTCCTGAGACTGAGGGATCGCATCATCGCCCGCGGCATCGGCATTGACCTGGTGCCGGGCATTCTCCCCATCACATCCTTTGCGAAGGTGAGCGAATTCGCCGCGAAATGCGGCGCCCACATTCCGCCGGCACTGGCCCGGCGTTTCGAAGGTCTCGACAACGATCCCGAAACACGCAACCTCGTTGCCGCCATGGTCGCCGCCGAACAGGTGACCGCACTGCGCCGCGAGGGCGTGCGGCACTTCCATTTCTACACCCTCAATCGCGCCGATCTCGTCTACGCCATCTGCCGCGTGCTCGATCTTGGTGTGATGAATGAAAAGGCGGCGTGAGATGTTCCAATAATTCTCATCATGACCGGGCTTGACCCGGTCATCTTCTTCGCTTGTTGACGATGCCCGCGTCGAGCGCGGGCATGATGAGAACAAACAACCTACATCCCGTTCCGCGCCCACACCTTTGCGATGGCAGGCACGGCCGCGACGCGGTCATGAAGCGTTTTGATATTCGGGTGCTTCTTAAAAAGAGCCGCGACATCGGGAGCCCAGGTGGCCAGCATCGCCGCATAAATGTCGGCGGCACTCATCCCCGCGCCAAGGATGAAAGGGCCATCGCCGACAGCATCCGAAAGAATCTCGAACTCCTTCTCCATCCCGGCCGCGGCCTTCGCCTTGATGCCGGAAGCACCCGCCGCATCGGCCGTATAGCGTTCTGGATAGTACAGCCTGAGATCGCTCATGTAGATCGTGGTGGCGAGGAACAACATCCAGCGCAAATAACGCGGCCTGAGCGGCGACGTGAGGGCCGGAGCAAGTTTCACTTGCGGGAAAATATCAGCGAGATGGATGAGGATCGCCGCACTCTCGGTCATGATCGTACCGTCGGGAAGAACGAGGGTTGGCACCTCGCCTCTCGGATTGACGGCAAAGAGTGAGGCGGGAAGCGCGCCCGCCGCATCGCGCTGCACGTCCTTGATCTCATAGTCGGTGCCACAGGCGGCAAGCATCGCCTCCACGGCCACCGAACCCGCGTTTTTCTTGGCATAGAGCGTGAGCATAAATCTCCTCTAACCCCAGCGGGGTGCAGACGGGTTTTCACCAAATCATATTCAACAGAGACCAATCCGTCATTCCGGCAGGCCCGCCTTTTTCAAACCCTCCGTCCAGCGTGCGAAATCTTCCTCGCGCTTGATCGGAAAGCGTTGCCTGAGATTGGCGAGCCGCAATGTGGGGTCGATTGCGCGCAGTTGGGAAACCGCACTTTCAGCCTCTTCCATGCGTCCCAGGAAGGCGGCGCTGGCGGCGGCGGTCGCCATCGCAAAAACCCCGTTCTGCGGCGCCGCCGTCACCGACTCCGACACCGACAACGCTTCGCGGTACCGGCCGGCGATGAAATATGAAAAAGCGATCGCCCATCGCATGTTGGAGATGCTTGGATCGTGAGGGCTGAGATGCATCGCCCGCGTAATGTGACTGATCGCGGTGTCCGCCTCGCCCGACCACGCCTTCACCCAGCCGCTGAACATCCAGGCCGAGGCAAGGTTGGGATTAAGCTCCAGGCCTTTGCCGATCAACGCATCGCCGGTTTCAAGCTCCCCTGCAACAAAAGCCAGCGCCATGCCCGCAGCGCTGAGGGCAACCGAGTCATCCTGGCCAAGCTCCAATGCGCGGCGGGCGAGCCGTTGCACTTCGGCAATCGCGAACGGGTGGTCGCTGATCCAGCCACCGGCCTTTCGCTGCGAATAGCAGCGCGCCGCCATTCCGTAGGCCGAGGCAAACTCGGGATCGAGTTCAATCGCCCGGTAGAAATGCGCCAGCGCCTGTTCATTGCCTTCGCGGGTCCATTTGGGCACCTCGGCCAGGCCGCGAAGGTAATAGTCATAGGCATCGAGACTGCCGGTTGGCTTGCGTTTGGAACGTTCGATTTCGGCCTGCTCGAGCTTCGGCGAGATCGCCCCAACGACCTTGGCTGTCACCATGTCCTGCAGCTCGAATACATCCTTCAGTTCACCCTCGATGCGATCCGCCCAGAGTGCCGCACCTGTGGCGGCATCGATGAGCTGTCCGCCGATCCGCAGGCGATTACCCGCCTTGCGGACGCTGCCTTCCAGCACATAGCGCACGCCCAGTTCCCGTCCCACTTGCGTCACATCGACGGCGCGGCCTTTGTAGGTGAAGCTCGAATTGCGCGCGATGACAAAAAGCCAGTGCATCCGCGATAAGCCGGTGATGATTTCATCGACCATGCCATCGGCGAAATAGTCCTGTTCCGGATCGTTGCTGAGATTGGCGAAAGGCAGGACGGCAATGGAGGGTTTCCGGACCGGCGCCGGTGACGGCGCTTCATCTCTGACACCGGCGTTTGCGCGCGCCTGCTCGTAAATCCGTATCGTTTCGGCTTCGGGGGGTGTACCAAGTTCTTGTTTCAATCTTTCGGCCAGGCTCTGGTAGTGTTTCAGGGCTTCGGCGCGGCGGCCCAAGACCACAAACGCCTGAATGGCCAGCCGGTGCGCATCTTCACGGAAGATATCTCGCCGGATGCAGGCCTCGGCACGTTGCAGCGCATCCGCCGTCTTGCCCCGTTCCAACTCGATCCGGCCGAGTCGCACCAGGACACCACAGGCAAGGTTGCCGATACGGCGGCGTTCCTCGCTAAGCCAGTCTTCCCAAGGAGATTCTTTCACGTCGATTCCGGCAAGCAAGTCGCCGTCGAGCAAATCGACCGCCTGCCGCAACTCATCCGCCGATTCACGGCCCGCGAGACTTTCGAACTGGCGCGCGTCACTGGCTACGGCGGACGGCGAAAGCTGTACCGTCTGATCGTCCGAAATCAACGCCTCCGGCCCGATTGCCTTCCGCAAGCGGGCAAGCGCCTGGCGGAAGTTCTGCCGCGCCTGGTCCTCAAAATGTGACCCCCACAGCAGCGTGGTGAGCTGTTCGCGCGGCACAGGCTTCCTGGCCATCGCGAGATAGGCCAGGAAAGCGCTGAGCTTGGCGCTGGAAAGACCGATCCGGCCTTCGGGGCCGGCGATCTCGAATTGTCCGAACAGCTTGAGGTGAAGCATGAAGCACCGGTTGTGACGGCTGTTTTAACGCCAAGTCACGGGCTTTTCACACCCCTTTCATGCAATCGCACCGCCTCCTGTCACGAACCAGGCGTTTGATCCTTCCATCGCAACACGGGAGATATGACAATGAACTGGTTAATCGACGGAATTTATGGCGACCTCTACCGCACTGCCATGGGGTATCGCGAACTGCGGCCACATGACCAACGGGAGATCGAACGGCAAACCCGAACCCGGACCCGGCCGCAGAAAATTTGGGCGAAGAGACACCCCGCGCCTCAAACGGTTGGCACTCGCGTATCTGCGAAAGAGAGGGCTGTGTCATGAGAGACTATGCCCTGAACCGCGCCATGGCCGCCGAGAGCCTCGGCATGTCACCGCTCACTTTATTCCGCAACTGGAAGGCCCGCCGTGAAATGGCAAAGCTGGCAAACTGCGATGGCGAAGTTCTGCGCAGTCTTGCCGTCACGCGCGATGACGTGCGCTGGGCAATGGGGCTTCCGCTCAGCCGCGATCCCCGATTAGCCCTGGAAGACCGTGTTTTTAGGCGGTCCCGCGCGTGATCTACTTCACCGGGCGTGAGCGGGCAATCCTCGCGTCCGGTCACGCCGATCGGACAGATCGGCCTTACGGCGGCAATACGACGACCCTGGTTCCGATCTCCACCTGGTCGTAGAGGTGGATCACATCAATATTGAGCAGGCCGAAGCAGCCTGCCGTGGCAGTGCGCCCAATGAGCTTGATATCATGCGTGCCATGGATGCGATAAACCGTGTCGACATCGCCCTGGTAGAGATAGAGGGCGCGGGCACCCATCGGATTGCTCGGGCCTCCCGGCATGCCGTGGATGTGTTTGGCAAGATTCGGAATCTCGGCGAGATGCTCGGGCGTTGGCACCCACACCGGCCATTTCGCCATGCGCCCGATGACGGCTTCGCCCGACCATGTCTTGCCCGCCTTCCCAACCGAGGTGCCGTAACGCGTCGCCTTGCCCTTGCCGCCCACATGATAAAGAAAGCGATGCCTAGCATCGACGACGATGGTGCCTTGAGGCTCCTGTGTCTCGTAATCCACCTCCCGCCGCCGGAACTTATAAGGGATGGATTTCGCATCGGATTCGAAGACAGGAAACGGCTCGTCCGAGACAGC
>JACMJT010000630.1 GCA_014380505.1 Hyphomicrobiales bacterium
AGGGTCGCACCCAGAAATATCTGCGCCAGACCACATGAATGCTGTGAGGATGACCTTCACCAGGACCACCTTCCTCAAGGACGACCTCTTTTCCAGCCTCGAAAGTAAATGTGCGATGGGCTTGCTTGCTTCGGTTAATTTTTTCTAGGACACTATTGACAATCTCCCCAACTAGGATTATACTGCCCCGCAACGGTTCCAGAAAGGAGGGACAATGTCGCGAGTGTTTCGAAATTGCTGGAGCCGTATGCAGCGCCTGCGGAAGTGGGGAGGGAACACGCCCCGCCTCTCCGGGAGCTTTAGGCTAGACCCTCGGACACTACGACCCGAGCGCCTTAAATGGCTAAACAACCCCAGCGGCAAACTTAGGAAACCGTGCGATCTGGGGCTCTGCAAGAGCAAACCTGAAGCAAAAACCGCTGCGTCTTCCCTGAAAAGGGCCTCAAACCGCCGTGCTCCGCGCCTAAAAAACGCGAACGGCGCCAGAGGTTGCCCGGCTTCGAGCCGATCTCCCACCTTCCAATCCCTATGTACGTACAGGCTTGAAGCCATGGGCAGGGACATACCCTCCTGCTTTCTTCTTGAGCCCAGAGCAAGGCTAACCATGCAGACATGATTTATCACAGAGATGAACGGACGGGTCTCAAGCAAGCATCACTTGCCACATGGCGCCAATGCGCCGCGCGAAGGCTTTGGGCTTCTCCGCAAAGAGATGATCGGCCTGGCCGCGCACGCGGTTCACCAGGTTCGCGCGCCGGGCCGCGATCGCCTGCAACACGTGATCCCGCGCCGCATCGGATGAGAAGCGGGGCCCCTGTCCGATCGCAAGGGCTTCGAGTTCATCGAGATCGTTCAGGTCGCCGAGCGCTTCCCTGAGCTTCAGCAGCTCACCCGCCCACATCCTGATCATCCCCGGCCACAGGGGTTTCAGCATTTCAAGCTGGTGCAAATGGTGGATGACCGATTTCCGCGCCTCGTGCAGGGTGGCGATGCCGCCCGATGAAAGCCCCTCCAGCAGCTTCCTCCGCGCCCGCCCATAGGCATCCGTAAGCCCCCGCAGAAACAGGCCCATGTCACGCTTGGCCAAGGGCCAATGGGCAACGTCGCCCCGCACCGTGGCGACAATCCGCCGGGCCTCCGCGGTCGCCACTTGCAGCGCCGCCGGCGTCGCACGCTCACCATGCACTTGGATGGCGATCGAGGCGAGCTCGGCAAGCTCCGGCAGCAGCACCTCTTGGTCCGCCTGCAGCCTGACCACGGCCTGCTGCAAGGCCTCGGCCCGCCGCGCGGCCGCCAGCACGGCGGCGGCACTCCGCAGGCGGCTGTTGGCGGTCTTGAAATTCCGCCTCCCCAGTGCATGGCGAATGAAGCGCAACAGACTCCGCATGAATTTCAGGCGCTTGCGGGCAAGATGCACGCTTCCGCCAACGCCCACGGCCTTAAGATCCTTCGCCGCCGCCGTCAGCGTTTTGCGGGCAAGGACGCGAAACGCCTCTCCCGGCGGGTGACCTGCGCGTATGGAAGCCATTTTCTTTGACTTTCGCTCTCCCTGGCGAAATTGAAGCGGCTTCCATTGTCACAATCAAACAAAACGATAAATCGTCATCACCCCGTCAAAAAGCAGGCTTTGGGGGTGACAAGTCCCGGCCCGATTGCTACATACCCCACGCGTCATGACGCGGGATGGAGCAGCCCGGTAGCTCGTCAGGCTCATAACCTGAAGGTCGTTGGTTCAAATCCAGCTCCCGCAACCAAAAAAGCCCGTCAGCTCCCATGAGTTGGCGGGCTTTTCCCGTCTCAGCGCCCATAGAGATACGACGGCAGCCACATGCCGATGGCCGGGAACGTGTAGAGCAGCGCCATGGCGATAAGGACGATGAAGATAAACGGCATGACACCGGCGAATATGTCGTTGATCGAAACCTCCTTGGGCGCGACACCCTTCAGATAGAACGGCGCCATGGCGACGGGCGGCGACAGGAACGAGGTCTGGATATTGAGCGCGATCAGGAGGCCGAAGAACAGGGGATCGATGCCAAAGTGGTCCAGCAGCGGCAGGAAGATGGGCACGAAGATGACGATGATCTCGGTCCATTCGAGCGGCCAACCCAGAATGAAGATGATGATCTGCGCCACCAGCAGGAACATGAAGGGGGTGA
>JACMJT010000631.1 GCA_014380505.1 Hyphomicrobiales bacterium
AGAGTACCATTCTGCAAGCGAAAGGCGGGCCGATTAATGAAAGTTTTTGCAGTCATAATTTTTATTTTCTCCTTCAAGCCTTGGCCAGATAGGTTGCAAGTTGATCCATGGTTCCGCTCCAGCCCTGATTCATGCTGGCGTGGCCGGCAGCAAAGGTGGCGCGCTCTTCTTCACTGGAATTGTGCGGCGACCACTTGACGGTGAACCTGGTCTTGCCGCCGCCAACATCTTCAAATGTGAAGACCGACAGCATCTCAAGGGGCCAGGTGAACATCATCGGATGGTGCGTGGTGCCGCCCTCTTCATCAGAAAAGGAGTTGATGAGGACGATGCGCTCCGGCGCTGAAATTTCGCGATAAACGAATTTGCCCCACATGGGGGCGCCATCCGGCGCGCGAAGGCAGTAGTGATAAATGCCGCCCACGCGCAAATCCATTTTTGATTTGATAACGGTGAAGCCTTTCGGGCCCCACCAATGCTTCATGCGTTCAGGATCCGTAAAGGCCTTGAACACGAGGTCGCGCGGCGCATCAAAAACGCGGCTGATGACAAATTCCTGACCTGAGCTTGCTGTCATGATGGACTCCATTCTCTCAATAAATTTTCAACGGGCTTTACCGGCGAGATGTGCCGCAAGCCGCTCCAGCGTTTGCTGGCCGCCTTCGACGGCGCCGAATTTGACATATCCGTCGCGCTCGGTGGCATCGCCAACGATCATTCGCAAGCTGACTTTGATGCCGTCGCCCTCCGGCTCGAATGTGATCACGGCCTTGAATTCCGACGGATGCTGCGCGTTGCTGCCGTGCTCATAAGCGATGCGCGAGGGGTTTACGATTTCGGTATAGGTGACGTAGTTGGCATAATCCGTGCCATCAGGTCCGTGCATGGTGTAGCGCCAGACTCCGCCCACGCGAAAATCCATCTCATGTGTCGTCGTGGTGAAGCCGTTCGGCCCCCACCATTTGCCGATATGGGCGGGATCGCTGAACGCCGCAAAGACCTTCTCCGCCGGCGCTGCAATAACGCGGGTGATGACCATTTCGCGGTCCGAGTGTTTGAGCACTTCGATAAGCGCGCCAAGTTTTATGAAGCTCTCGCTCCAGCCTCCCTCATGGCCATCGCGCGAGGCAACCGTCGCAAAGCCTGACTGATGGAAAGTCATCTTGGTTTTCCCGCCCTGATCGGCCAGCGTGACCGTCACCAGGGTTTCGGCCCCCGGTTGGCCCGCTTCATCGAGCCAGGCGTGGGTGAAGACGATGCGCTCTCCCTCGACGATCTCGCGATAGATGCCTGCAAGGCGCAAATCCTCTCCTTGGGGGGACCGCATGAGGGCTCGCCAGGGGCCGCCTTCGCGAAAATCCATCTCGCCCTCCCCATTGGTGAAGCCTTCGGGGCAGGACCAGCGCTGCATATGGTGCGGTTCGGACCACATGCGGAACACGAGATGGCGCGGCGCATCGAAAATGCGGGTGATGGTGAGATCGAGATCAGTCTTCGGGGCCGCTTTGGCCATCGGGCTTTCCTTTCTGGATATCCTTCAAATAAACTTCGAGGCGGTCGAAGCGTTCGTCCCACAGGCGGCGGTATTGCTCGACCCAGGAGGCCACTTCCTTCAGGGGTTGCGGCGCCAGCTTGCAGGGCCGCCATTGGGCTTCGCGGCTGCGCTCGATCAAATGGGCGCGCTCCAGCACCTTCAGATGCTTCGAGACGGCGGGAAGGCTCATGGCAAAGGGCTGCGCCAATTCCTTGACCGAACTTTCGCCGAGGGCGAGCCTTGCCAGGATCGCCCGCCGCGTGGGATCGGCAAGGGCCGAAAGTGTGGTGCTGAGATGGTCAGGCGTCATCGTAATAAACCATAAGGTTAAGTAACTGTCTGGTTTAATACACGGCAGGATTGGCGCCGTCAAGCCGGGATTCAAACTTTAAAAGCCTTCTAATGTGGCCTATATATTCCCGACACAGGAAATCGGACATGTTCATCCAGACGGAAGCCACGCCAAACCCCGCAACGCTCAAATTCATCCCCGGAAAGCCGGTGCTGCCGGGCCTCACTCGGGATTACCGATCGAGCGAGGAAGCCACGGATTCGCCGCTGGCCCAGCGCCTGTTCAGCGTGAACAACGTCTCCGGCGTGTTCCTCGGTCAGGATTTCATCACGGTTTCCAAGTCGGGCGGTGAGTGGCAGCATTTGAAACCTGCCATCCTCGGCCTCATCATGGACCATTATCTCTCCGGCGCTCCGGTGCTGGTAGGTGAAGGCGCTACCACGGAAACCGTGGGTGAGGAGTTTTTCAACGAAGCCGATGGCGAGATCGTCTCCACCATCAAGCAGCTTCTCGAAACCCGCGTGCGTCCTGCGGTGGCCCAGGATGGCGGCGACATTACCTTCCACGGCTTCAAGGAAGGCGTGGTCTATCTCAACATGAAGGGCTCCTGCGCCGGCTGTCCCAGTTCGACCGCGACGCTCAAGCACGGCATCGAGAATCTGCTGCGCCATTTCGTTCCCGAAGTGAGCGAAGTCCGCCCGGTTTGACCGGGTGCCGTTGACGGCCTATCCCGCCGTCCCATGAAACTTCTTGCGCTTGATACGGCCATGGCCGCCTGCTCGGTTGCCGTGCATCAATCCGGCGATGTGCTGGCCGAAGCTTTCGTGGCCATGGATCGCGGCCATGCGGAGGCGATTGCTCCCATGGTGCGCGATGTGATGGCCAAAGCGAGACTGGAATTTGCAGCCCTCGACCGCATCGTGGTGACCGTGGGGCCTGGAACTTTCACCGGTGTGCGCATCGGGCTCGCCATGGCGCGGGGCCTGGGGTTGGCGCTCGATATTCCGGTGATCGGCATCGACACGCTCTCCGCCATTGCCGCCAACGCACCTGCAACCGATACGCCGCTTTTCGTTGCGGCGGACGCCCGCAGGGACGAGGTCTATGGGGCACTGTTTGCATCGGGCAAGATGCTGCGAGCACCCGCCGTCCTCTCCATGAAGGCGTGTTTGCAGCTTTTGCCGGAGGGGCCGGTGCACGTGCTTGGCACGGGGGCCGACGCCGTCATCGCCGCAAGCACACGTGACGATCTCACGCGGAACCGCGCCGGCGATCTCCCCGATGCCGCCAAATTTGGCAGCCATGGCTTCGATCTCGTTCCGTCCAAAGCGATGCCAACCCCACTCTATTTGCGCGCTCCCGACGCCAAGCCGCAGAAAACCGGTGCCATCACCGTTCGCGCGGCAACGGCTCCCGAGGCGGGAATTTTTGCAGCGCTTCATGCCGAATGTTTCGACAGTCCGTGGGGAGCGGAGGAATTTGCCAAGCTCATGGCGATGCCCGGGGCAACGGCAACTCTCGCGTTCGAGGCAAGGGAACCCGTAGGCTTCATCCTCGTCCGCAAAGCCGCCGACGAGGCCGAGATCGTCACCCTCGGCACCCGCCCCTTCGCCCGGCGCCGCGGGGTCGCCGCAGCGCTGGTCAGCCATCAGTTCACGGAGTTTAAATCCAGCAGCGTCAAGGCGTGCTTCATTGAAGTGGCGGCCTCCAACGGGGATGCGCGCGCCCTTTATTCGTCTTGCGGTTTCATCGAAGCGGGCAGGCGGCGCGGCTATTACGAGCGGACGGGCGGCGCGCTCGAGGATGCCATCGTCATGCGGAAGGAACTCGCTCCGTGAGCTCGATCCGCCCGGCGCTGATCCTCATGGCTTTTGTGCTGGTGACGCTTCCGCTGATGCCGCTGCAGCAGCTCTTCGTATGGTTCTGGCCCGCCATGGCCCGGGTGTTTCCCATGTACTATCACCGGCTGGTGCTGCGCATTCTGGGCGTCAGGCTGAAGATTAACGGCGTGCCCGCAAAACACGGCCCAATGCTCATCGCCAGCAATCACGCAAGCTGGCTCGACATCCCGGTGCTGAGCGCGCTCCGGCCACTCTCCTTCATCGCCAAGCGCGAAGTGAACGGTTGGCCGTTCTTCGGCTCGCTTGCGAGGTTGCAGCGAACCGTGTTCGTGCACCGCGACCGCCGTCATGCCACTGGCAACTCCCGCGATGAAATGCAGGAGCGGCTGAAGGCCGGCGACATACTGGTGCTGTTTGCCGAAGGTACATCCAGCGATGGCGCGCGCGTGCTGCCCTTCAAGAGCGCCCTGTTTGGCGCCGCGGAATATCCGGGCGTCCTCGTGCAGCCCTTGACCATCGCCTACTGCGGCCACCGCAACTTGCCGATGAACCGGAGACTTAGGCCCTCCTATGCCTGGTATGGCGCCATGGATCTGCCGCGCCATCTCTGGCAGGCGCTGGTGGCGGGGCCCATCGATGTCACCGTTATCTGTCATGAACCCCTGGCGATCGGGGCCGGGATGGACCGCAAGACGCTGGCGGGCCGCGCGGAAACCCTGGTGCGCCAGGGACTGACCGCTACGCTTCACGGTTCCGGCAAAATGCGCTAGACCCCGCCCCATGGAAATTCCTGCCAAAAAGGTTTTCGTCAAAACCTACGGATGCCAGATGAATGTCTATGACAGCGAGCGCATGGGCGATGTGCTCGGACACCTGGGCTATGGCGCAACATCGCGGCCCGAAGACGCCGATCTGGTGATCCTCAACACCTGCCACATCCGCGAGAAGGCCGTGGAGAAGGTCTA
>JACMJT010000632.1 GCA_014380505.1 Hyphomicrobiales bacterium
GCCTATGACCAGGGCGAAGGGGCGATAAGCCCGGCGGCACTGGCCGATCCGCCGCAGTGGGACCGGGCGCGGGCGGCGGTGGCCTATGACGAGGCTTCGCGGCGGATTGTTCATGGGCTGAAATACCGCGATACCATGGAGGCGGGATTGCTGATGGCACGCTTGATGGCCCGCGCCGGGCAGCCGCTCATCCAGGAGGCGGATATGATCATTCCGGTGCCTTTGCACCGCTTTCGCCTGTGGAGCAGGCGGTTCAATCAGGCGGCCTTCTTGTCGCAGCAGATTTCGCGCCAATTCGGCAAAGCCTATCGCAGCGATGTGCTTCTGCGCACAAAAGCCTCACGCTCGCAGGTGGGCCTGAGTTTTGAGGAGCGGCGGAAGAACGTGGCGAAGGCTTTTCAGGTGGCGCCGGAGGGCTTTGGCCATATCGCGGGCCGGCGGATTCTGCTGGTTGACGATGTGTTAACCACGGGGGCCACGGCTGGCAGTTGTGCCGCCGTGTTGAAGAAAGCGGGAGCGGCGCATGTCGATGTGCTGACCTTCGCCCTTGTTCTGGAGCCCAGGCGGCCTCATATTGACTGATGGAAAGCACCATGGCCAATATCACGATCTATACCACACGGACCTGCGGTTACTGTTATTCAGCTAAGTCTTTCCTGACAAAAAAGGGATTGCCTTTTGAGGAGATTGACGTGAGCGGCGATCCCGCCGCACGGCAGCGCATGATGTTGCGGACCAACGGACGCCGTAGCGTGCCGCAGATTTTCATTGGCGAGACCCATGTGGGCGGCAGCGAAGAGCTGCGTGAACTGGAACTCAGCGGCGGGCTTGACCAGCTCCTGATGGCAACGTGAGTTTCAAGGCGGCTCTCATCCAGATGCGTTCGGGCGTCGACATGGCGCGGAACCTCAGTGATGCCAGTTCGATGATCAGGGAAGCTGCGGGCCGGGGTGCGCAATATGTGCTGACGCCGGAAGTGACCAATATTTTTGAAGCGGACCGGCAGCGCCTTCGCGCCGTTGTGGCCACGGAAAACGAAGATGCCTGCGTTGCGGGTTTTTCGCGCCTGGCACAGGAGCTTGGTATCTGGCTCCACGCGGGCTCATTGGCCTTGCGTTCGTCGGGAGACAAGCTGGTTAACCGTTCACTGCTGTTTGCGCCGGATGGGACGGTGGCGGCGCGCTACGACAAGATACACCTCTTTGACGTGGACATGCCGAGCGGCGAGCGCATCCGGGAATCGGATTTTTTTGCGCCGGGAAGCGAAGCCGTGGTTGCCGCACTTCCCTGGGGGCCTCTGGGCTTCAGCATCTGCTATGACATGCGATTTCCCAGACTTTACAATATGTTGGCCAATGCGGGAGCGATGTTCATGGCGGTGCCCGCGGCCTTCACCGTGCCAACGGGACAGGCTCATTGGCATGTTCTCCTGCGTTCGCGGGCCATTGAAACCGGAAGTTTTGTGTTTGCGGCGGCGCAGGGCGGAGCCCACGAAAGCGGCAAGCATACTTTCGGCCACAGTCTGGTGGTAAACCCATGGGGAGAGATCATTGCCGAGTTGGGAAC
>JACMJT010000633.1 GCA_014380505.1 Hyphomicrobiales bacterium
AAGGAACGCCGTTCAGCGGCGCTTGCCGAGTGGCGGCTGCTGGCAGGGTAGGGCGCTGCCCTCAGAGATACAGGCCTGCCTACCAGAGACGAGTTCGCATTAGACTGATGGTGTGGACGGCTCCACCCAACGGCATCGCAATGTGCCATGCTGGTGCTGTTAGGAACCAGCAGAAGAAGGAGCCGCCCACATGGATATTAGCATAATCGGGATCGACCTGGCCAAGTCTGTTTTCCAGCTCCACGGCGTTGATGCCGATGGGGCCGTTGTCCTCGAGAAGAAGGTTCGCCGAAGCGCCTTTCTCGCCACGCTGGAGAAGCTGCCTCCTTGCTTGATCGGGATGGAAGCATGCGCGACGTCACACTACTGGGCGCGACAGGTCCAGGCGCTTGGTCACGATGTTCGCCTGATCCCGCCCACCTATGTAAAGCCGTATGTACAGCGGCAGAAGAACGACGCCGCCGATGCTGCCGCGATCTGCGAAGCTGTCAGCCGGCCCCACATGCGCAAGGTTCCGATCAAGAGCGAGGAGCAACAGGGTGCGCTTGTCTTGCATCGCGCCCGTGACCTGCTGACGCGCCAAAGGACGATGATCCTCAACGCGATCCGGGCGCACCTGGCGGAGTTCGGTATCGTCGCGGCGCAAGGGCCCCACAACGTCGTCGACCTCATCGCTCGGATGCAATGTGAGGAGAGCTCGGCTTTACCGACTATCGCCCGACGAGCGATCCTGGCGCTGGCGGCTCAGCTGGCGAGCCTCGTTCAGCAGATTCATGCGCTCGAGCAGGAACTGCTGATCTGGCATCGCACCAGTGCCTCGAGCCAACGGCTTGCGACAATACCCGGGATCGGCATCATCACCGCGACCGCACTTGCGGCGAGTGTTCCCGATCCTGGCGTCTTCAAATCCGGGCGGCAGTTCGCAGCGTTCCTCGGGCTAGTGCCAAGGCAGAACTCATCGGGCGGCAACAGCCGGCTTGGGCACATCTCGAAGATGGGGAACGGCTATCTGCGCAAGCTTCTGGTGGTTGGAGCAACCTCGGTCCTGCGCCGTGCGCGGGCCAGCGATGCGGACCAAGCACCTTGGGTTCATACGCTTCTGGAGCGCAAGCCCGCCCGCGTAGTCACCGTCGCGATCGCCAACAAGACCGCGAGAACCGCATGGGCTTTGCTTAGCCATGAGGACGTTTACCGGCGAGCAGCCGCCTGAGAATGCGAGGGCAGATGTAAGTGATGATGCAAACGGGACCGCTGCCGAGACACTCCGAGGTGCTGTCAGGGCGTAATAGCTCGATAGACTGATTGGAACTCGGCCAGCGGACTTCATCAGGGCCAGCGGTAACCACCGCGTCAACAGGCCGGACACATGACCGCAACCCGCATGCCAACTTCACGAACCATCAACCCCTTGCAGAAACGGAGCCGTCCACACATGACAGCACCCCTCGTCTTTATGACTATAGGAGAAAAAGAGATTGGCCATCCAAGCGACATGCAGTGACTGGAACGAATTCGCAATCCCGATCGGCCGTCCGCATTAGCACGGGCCGGAAAGATGTCGGCTTTCGGGATGACGCGCCGGCCGCGCCGGGAGCACGCGTCACCGTCAATCGACCGACAACCCCAAGGCACATTGACGGGGGACCGCTAACCGTAGATAATATATTGTATTAATCGTAATATGCGTGGGGCCCGATTGAATTTGCTTATTCAGGGGATGATTATTCTTCAGCAATCATCGCAAAGTGGAGCCATCCCAATTTACCCTCAACCTTCGTCGGGTCTTGGAGACTATCAATCGCGATGTGGGGTGCGTCAACGGCCGCTTAGATGCGCTTAAAGACGATAGCTCATCG
>JACMJT010000634.1 GCA_014380505.1 Hyphomicrobiales bacterium
AGCCGCCTGTACATCAAGGTGCTCTACCGGAACATTGAACAATGACCGGCCCGTTCGCCAGGTCTTTTCATGCTTTGGGCCTTGCCGCGGTCATCGCCTTCACGCTCTTTCCGTTTTACTGGATGTTCACCTCCAGCCTGAAGGACCAGACCGATCTCCTCGCCTCGCCGCCCGTGTGGTTTTTCCAGCCGACGCTTGCGCATTATGTGGAAGTTTTCGCCGACCAGAAGCTCGTCTCCGCCATCCTCAATTCCCTGATTGTAGCGGCTGCGACGACCGCGCTCGCCATAGCACTTGGCACGCCCGCGGCCTACGCGCTCGCCCGCTTCGAGTTTCGCGGCAAGGCCGACCTGTGGTTCTGGTTCATCTCCAATCGCATGATCAGCCCCATCGTGCTGGCGCTGCCGATTTATGCGCTCGCCCTGCAACTGAAACTGCTCGATACCCATCTCGTCCTCGTCCTCATCTATCTGACATTCAACCTGCCCATCGTGATCTGGATATGCACCGACCAGTTCCGCTCGATCCCCACGGAAATCGAACAGGCGGCGCGCCTTGATGGCGCAAATCAATTCGTCATCTTCCGCAAGATCTATGTGCCGCTCGGCATGCCCGGTATCGCGGTTTCGGCGATTTTCAGCTTCATCTTCTCATGGAACGAATTGCTTTACGCTCTTGTCCTGACCCGGCGCGCGGTCCAGACAGCGCCCGTCTTCGCCACCAACTACATGTCCGGCTACGAATTGCCCTGGGGCCGCATCATGGCGACGGGAACGCTGATCGTCCTGCCGGTCACCATCTTCGCGCTCGTCGTTTCCCGCCACATGATTCGTGGACTGACGATGGGGGCCACGAAATGACGTTCGGCATCAATCTCTCCTTCTGCGTCAAGCGCTGGGTGACGCCGGACCTGTGGGCGCCCATCGTGCGCGAGCGCCTGGGGCTTGGCGATGTGCAGCTGTCGCTGGATCTGATCGATCCCATGTGGCCGGATGCGGTTCTCGCCGCCAGTGCCGCCGCCATCAAGCGGGAAGCGGCGGCCCATGGCATCCGCATTCACAGCGCCTTCATCGGCCTTGCCCATTATACCTTCAACCAGTTGCTCCACCCTGACTCCGGCGTCAGGGACTATGCCGAGGCATGGCTGGCGCGCGCCTATCGGTTCGCGGCTTTGGCCGGCATCGTCAGGGTGGGAGGGCCGGCGGGCGCCATTGCGTCGGCAAAAGATGGCAGCGAGCGCGAGCGAATTGCCGAAGCGGATTATGAAGATCTTATCGCCAGGCTGCGGCGGCTGTCCCAAGCCGCTGAAGAGGAGGGATTGGAGGAGCTATATATCGAGCCGACACCGCTCCGCCGGGAATGGCCCTCAACGGTTGAACAGGCGCGGCGCATGGCCGCCGATCTCAAGGGAACGCCCGTGCCCTGGAAGTATTGCGTGGACTGGGGCCATGCGATCTTCGAACCGCTCTATGGCCGCCGCGCCAGTATGGAACCCTGGCTCAGGGAACTGCGCGAGCATATCGGCATTATCCATATTCAGCAGGCCGACGGCCAGTATGACAGGCATTGGGATTTCACCGAGACAGGAAAAATCGATCCCGCAACAGCGGCAGCCCTCCACCGCACCGCCGGTCTTGAAACGTGTCCCGTTTTTCTGGAAGTCTTTTACCCGTTCGAAAGAGACGATGCCTCAGTGCTCGATGCGGTGCAGCGCTC
>JACMJT010000635.1 GCA_014380505.1 Hyphomicrobiales bacterium
CGGCATCGAGAAGCGCTTCGCTGCCGATCTGGCGAGCTTCTTCTTCGCCGCGCGAATTCTTGAGCGCATGAGCGCCGAGGGCCGCAGGCTTCGCCCCGTCGACGCGGTCAAGATGCTCGAACACTCCATGGTGCTCGAACTCGATCTCCGCATGGAAGCCTCCGCCATCGCCGAGATGACTGCGAACACCAAGGACGATCCCGGCCTCCGCTTGCCCAAGGTCGATTGGCAGCTCACATCGAAGCAAGTCCTTACCACCGATTGGATCGAAGGCACCTCCATCTCCGATATCGCGGCACTAAAAGCCAAGGGCTTCGATCTCAAGGCCCTGGGCGACTTGGCGATCCAGAGCTTCCTTCGCCATGCAATCCGCGACGGCTTCTTCCACGCCGACATGCACCAGGGCAATTTGTTTGTGGACGATGCGGGCTCGCTCGCCATCGTCGATTTCGGCATCATGGGGAGGCTCAGCGAGAAGGACCGCATGTTCCTCGCCGAAATCCTCTTTGGCTTCATCACCCGCGACTACATGCGCGTCAGCCTCGTGCATTTCGACGCAGGCTATGTGCCAAGGGGCCAGGATCCCGCTAATTTCGCCCAGGCGCTCCGCGCCATCGGCGAGCCGATCATGGACAAACCGGCGCAAGAGATTTCCATGGCGCGCCTCCTCACCCAGCTTTTCGAAGTCACGGGCCAGTTCAATATGGTAACCCAGCCCCAGCTTCTCCTGCTGCAGAAAACCATGGTGGTGGTCGAAGGCGTGGCCCGCACGCTAAACCCCGACCTGAACATGTGGGTAACGGCGGAACCGGTGGTGCGAAGCTGGATCGAGCGCAAGCTCGGCCCCGTAGGCCGGGTCGAGGGGGCGATCTCATCCCTGGGGCACATGGCGACGAGCCTCCCCGCCATGTTCGACGAAGCCCAGAAGGCCACCGCCATGCTGGCGGACATGGCCCAGTCCGGCGGCCTGAGGCTCGACCGGGAAACCACGGAGGAGTTGGCGAAGGCCCAGTCCCACCACGGGCGGTGGCAACGCTATGCCCTAGTGGCCGGAGCTGTGGCCCTCGTGGCCATCGCCGTTAAGCTCATTTTCTGACCCTGCCCCCCGCTTGTGGCGGGGGCCAGGGATTGCTGGCATAATGCGGCAATGACAACGCTTTCGGGAAAATCCATCCTTCTCATCATCGGGGGCGGCATCGCCGCCTACAAATGCCTCGAATTGATCCGGCTGCTTAAGACCGGCGGCTGCCGTGTGAGAACGATCATGACGCGGGCGGCGGAGGAATTCGTGACCCCGCTGTCGGTGGCAAGCCTCACGGGCGAAAAGGTTTACACTTCACTCTTCAGCCTCACCGACGAGATCGAGATGGGCCACATCGAACTCTCCCGCGCCGCCGACCTCCTCGTGGTGGCGCCAGCGACAGCCGATCTCATGGCGAAGATGGCCCATGGCCTAGCCGACGACCTTGCCTCGACGGCGCTGCTCGCCACCGACAAGCCGGTGCTTCTAGCCCCCGCCATGAATGTCCGCATGTGGACCCATGCGGCGACGCGCCGAAACCTCGAAACACTAAAGCGCGATGGCATCTCAATCATTGGCCCCAACGACGGCGAGATGGCCTGCGGCGAGTATGGCCCGGGCCGCATGGCGGAACCCCTTGAGATCGCCGCTGCCATCGAACGGCAGTTGCACCCCCGCACCCGGCCCCTGACAGGCAAGAAGGTGCTCATCACGGCAGGTCCCACCCGCGAGGCCATCGATCCCGTGCGTTACATTTCAAATTATTCCTCCGGCAAGCAGGGCTATGCCATCGCCGAGGCTGCGGTGGCGCTGGGGGCGGAGACGGTGCTGGTGTCCGGCCCCGTCAATTTGCCCATCCCGCCCGGTGTAGCCATGATGCCGGTCGAGAGTGCTGAGCAGATGCTGAAAGTCTGCGAAGGCGAGCTTCCCTGCGATATCGCCATCTTCACGGCGGCAGTCGTCGATTGGCGCGCCGCCCACGTGGCGGGTGAAAAGATAAAAAAGAAAGAGGGTGGCGCCCCGTCCCTGGCCGTGACCGAGAACCCGGACATTCTCAAGACCATCGCCATGCGCAAGACCAAACGGCCTACGCTCGTCGTGGGCTTTGCGGCGGAAACCGAAAAGATTGTCGAGCATGCGCGCGAAAAACTCGCCCGGAAAGGCTGCGACATGATCGTCGCCAATGATGTGAGTGCGGCCAGCGGCGTGTTCGGCAGCGATCGCAACAGGGTCCATATCGTGACGCCGCAGGGCGTCGAGGCATGGCCGGACATGCCCAAGCGCGACGTGGCCCATCGCCTCATGGAGAAGCTTGCCGATAGACTGCTTGCGACGGCGAAAGCCGCGGAATGACATCGGTTCGAATTACCCGGCTCAACCATGGCGATGGCCTGCCCTTGCCCGCCTATGAAACCACCGGTGCCTCCGGCATGGACCTTCGCGCCGCCGAGGCTACGGTGCTCAAGTCTGGTGCGCGCTGTCTCATGCCCACGGGGTTCGCCATCGCCCTGCCGCCGGGCTTCGAGGCGCAAGTTCGTCCGCGCTCGGGGCTGGCCGTGAAGCACGGCGTCACCGTCCTCAATGCGCCCGGCACCATAGACTGTGATTATCGCGGCGAGATCAAGGTGCCGCTGATCAATCACGGCGAGCAGGATTTCCCCATCGCCCGCGGCGACCGCATCGCCCAGATGGTGATCGCCTCCGTCGTCCGCGCCCAGTGGATCGAAGCTGAGGCGCTGGATGAAACGGGGCGCGGCATAGGCGGATTCGGTTCTTCGGGAACGCGCTGATGGCTCTGTCCTCCGATGAGATCGAGCGCTACGCGCGTCATATCGTGCTGCAGGATGTGGGCGGTCCCGGGCAAGCCAAACTCAAGGCCGCCAAGGTGCTGGTAATCGGCGCCGGCGGTTTGGGCTCTCCCGTGTTGCTTTACCTCGCCGCCGCAGGGGTGGGCACCATCGGCGTTATCGACAACGACACCGTGAGTCTTTCCAACTTGCAGCGCCAGGTCGTGCATACGACGGCGCGTGTCGGCGAACACAAGACCAAGAGTGCCGCGCAAGTGCTGGGCGCCCTCAATCCCCATGTGAACCTCATCGAGCATCCCCATCGCATCGATACGGAGAACGGGCTGGAGCTGGTCTCGCGCTATGACATCGTAGCCGACGGCTCCGACAATTTTCCGACGCGCTTTCTGGTCAGCGATGCCTGTTATCTCGCGAGGAAGACGCTGGTATCGGCGGCGGTGGGCCAGTTCGACGGGCAGATTTCCACCTTCAAGCCCCACGAGATTTCTCCCGCAGGCACTCCCTGGCCAACCTATCGCTGCCTGATCGGCGAACTCCCGCCCCGCGGCCTTTTCCCGGCCTGCGAGGAAGCCGGTATTCTGGGAGCACTTCCCGGCGTCGTGGGCTCCATGCAGGCGATGGAAGTGATCAAGGAGATTCTGGGGATCGGCGAAAGCCTTGCGGGCCGCCTGCTGATGTATGACGCTCTGTCGGCGCGCTTCTATGAAACAAGCCTCGCCTGGAATCCCGAAAATCCCCTCAATGGCCGCAATCCCACGATCGCTTCACTCGATCCGGTGAACTACAGGGCGAAGGAAATCTGAAACCCCTGCGAGACGACAACGTTGCTGCATCCTTAATGGATTATCCCGGATTTTAAGAGATTGCGAAGCGTCCTATCAACCCGCGTGTCGTATCCTGAGCTCTGTAGGAAGCGGCAACCGGGAAGATCGCCCACCAGATGTTCAGCGTCATCCGCGCATTCGGCAAGGACCGTCACGGTTCACTTGCCATAATCACGGCGCTCTGCGCTCCAGCCCTGTTCGCGGTGCTGGGCGTGGCAATCGATTGCGTGATGATGACCAACATCAAAAGCCGGCTGCAGGCCGCCGCCGATGCCGCGGCCCTTGCAAGCGTCAAGGAACTGGGCCTGGCGGGAGCAACCAAAAACCAGGTCAAGGCCGTCGCATTCACCTTTGCCTACAATAATCTTGATGAAGACCCGTCATCGAAAGCGTCTCCGGACAGCGACAGTTCCACGGTCAAGGTTGAGGTCCTCAAGGAGAAAGGCACCGTCGAGGTCGTCATTGAGAAGAGATGGACGCCCTTTTTTCTGCATTTTGTCGGAAATAAAGTAACGCCCATCAGGGTCAACGCGCGGGCCAGGATTATCGGGCGCAGACTCGCTTGCGTCGTCGGCCTGTCGAAA
>JACMJT010000636.1 GCA_014380505.1 Hyphomicrobiales bacterium
AGCGGATTGATGAAATAGCCGAGACTTGATTCCAGCGTGCGGCCCTCCTCGATGGACCATACATAGAAACCCCAGTTGAACACCGCGAGCCCGGACGTCAATGCGAGTATGGCCAGGATGCGGGGATTGGCGGCGGCCCTCAGGACATCGCCGAACTGCCTGAAATACCAAACGATGAGAAGCGCAATCGGCAGCGCCCACAGCGCCCGGTGAACCGATATCTCCAAGGGCGAGATATGACGGAGCAAGCCGAAATAGACCGCCATGCCGCCCCACACGATGTGAGCGGCGACGGCCAGGGCTACGCCCTTTTCAGCCTCGCTCATGGCGCGAGGTTGCAACGATTGTTCGGCACTGGACATGGGAGGCGATTACCCGCCCTCGCCAACTTCCACAAACGGCACCTCGTCATGTCTCGCATGACGCCTCCGCATGTCAATTCGCGGCAACACCCTCGCGCACCAGCTTGTAGATGATCGAATCCGACAGCGCTTGAAACGACGCCTCGACGATATTGGGCGAAACGCCCACGGTGAACCAGCGGTCGCCCTTGCCATCGCGGCTCTCGATCAGCACGCGGGTGGTGGCTCCGGTGCCGCCGTTGAGGATGCGGACCTTGAAGTCCACAAGTTCCATGTCGTCGATGTGCCGTTGATACTTGCCAAGGTCCTTGCGTAGCGCCACGTCGAGCGCGTTCACCGGGCCGTTGCCCTCGCCCGCGTTCAAATAGGTCTCGCCGTCGATCCTGACCTTCACCACCGCTTCGGAGATCATCGCCTTGTCGCGCTCCTCGACGATCACGCGGAACGACAGCACATCGAAATAATGCGGCACCGTGCCGAGTGTCCGGCGGGCCAGCAGTTCGAATGAGGCGTCTGCCCCGTCATAGGCATAGCCCTGGGCCTCACGCTCCTTCACATCGCGGAGCAGCGCATCGAGGCGCGTGTCGTCCTTGGCGACAGTCATGCCAATGCGCTGCAGCTCCGCCACCAGGTTGGATTTTCCCGCCTGGTCGGAGACCAGCATGCGGCGGCGGTTGCCCACGGTTTCCGGCGGCACATGCTCGTAGGTCTCGGGCTCCTTGACGATAGCCGAAGCATGAATGCCCGCCTTGGTGGCAAAGGCGCTCTTGCCGACATAGGGCGCCTGAGCATTGGGCGCGCGGTTCAGCAGTTCATCAAAGCTGCGGGAAACATGTGCAAGGTTGCGCAGCCTTTCCTCATTCACCCCCGTCTCGAAACGGTCGCGATAGTTCTTCTTGAGAACCAGCGTCGGGATGATCGAGACGAGATTGGCATTGCCGCAGCGCTCGCCGATGCCGTTGAGGGTGCCCTGAATGTGGCGGGCGCCGGCATCGACCGCTGCGAGCGAGTTGGCAACGGCCTGCTCGGTATCGTTATGGGCGTGAATGCCCAAGCGGGAGCCGGGAACGGATTTCGTCACGGTCCGCACAATCTCGAAAATCTCCGAAGGCAGCGTACCACCATTGGTATCGCACAGCACGGTCCAGCGCGCCCCCGCCTCATGGGCGGCCACGGCGCAGGAGAGCGCATAGGCGGGGTTGGCCTTATAGCCGTCGAAGAAATGCTCGCAATCGACGAGGACTTCCTTGCCCATGGCCTTCGCCGCCTCGACCGATTTCCGGATCGAGTCTAAATTCTCTTCGTTGGTGCAGCCGAGCGCAACGCGAACATGATAGTCCCACGACTTGGCGACAAAGCAGATGGCCTTGGCTTTCGCCTGGAGAAGTTGTTGCAGCCCCGCATCGTTCGACACCGAGCGCCCCGGCCGCTTGGTCATGCCAAAGGCGGTGAACGTAGCGCGGGTGGCGCGGTCCTCTGCAAACAGTTGAGTATCGGTCGGATTACCGCCGGGATAGCCACCTTCGATGTAATCGAGCCCCAGCTCGTCGAGCATGTCAATAACCACAAGCTTGTCGTCGAGCGAGAAATCCACCCCCGGCGTCTGCTGCCCATCGCGCAGCGTGGTATCGAACAGATAAAGGCGTTCGCGGGTCATGATTTTTTACTTTCTGCCTTCTCCCCTTGCGGGAGAAGGTGGCGCGAAGCGCCGGATGAGGGGGCCTTCGCAGTCATCGCTTGACCTCCCAACTCGTCGTGCCGTCCTTGTTGTCCTTGATGGCAATGCCCATGGCCGCCAGTTCATCGCGGATGCGGTCGCCCTCCGCCCAGTTCTTTGCCTTGCGAGCTGTGATGCGGGCGACGATCAGGTCATCGACTTCCCCCGTTTCGATATTTCTCGCACTCCTGATCGTATCCCTTTCAGCCTTTGCAAACCTGAATGGGTCCAGACCTAGGAAAGCACAATCACGCAGTAGAGCGATCACGGGTTCAGGCTCAATCCCACCGCGCTGGTCAGCTTCTCTCACCAGGCCAAACAAATGAGTAAGCACCGCTGATGATGTATTCAAATCATCTTCAAGAAATCCTAACAGATGTTTGCTCGGAGGTCGGTTTAGGACTGCCGGTAGCTGATTAAGCGATTCTATATTGTCTGGCCCGAACACCTTTTGACCCAGCAAGTGAAATGTATGAAGGTTAGCCCCGGCGACGGCCAATTTTTCTGCGGTCCAATCTAATGGTTGTCGATAGTGGGACATTAGAGTCGCCAAGCGAATTGCGTCTCCAGTCCACGGCAATGCTCCAAATTTTGTTGTGTTCAACAACTCATTGATCGTCACGAAATTTCCCAAGCTCTTGGACATCTTCTGCCCTTCCACCTGCAGGAAGCCGTTGTGCATCCAGATATTGGCCATCACATCGTGGCCGAAGGCGCAGCGGGTCTGGGCTACCTCATTCTCGTGGTGGGGAAAGACAAGATCGATGCCGCCGCCGTGGATATCGAATTTTTCGCCGAGATGTTTCCAGCTCATCGCCGAGCATTCGATGTGCCAGCCGGGACGGCCGCGGCCCCACGGGCTGTCCCAGCCGGGTGTCTCTGCGTCCGAGGGTTTCCACAGCACGAAATCCATGTCGCCGCGCTTGTAGGGGGCGACATCAACGCGGGCGCCGGCGATCATTTCGTCGAGCGGGCGGCGCGACAGCCGGCCATAGTCCTCCATCGAGGGCACATCGAACAGCACATGGCCGTCGGCTGCGTATGCGTGGCCCTTGGCGATCAGCTTTTCGATGATCACGATCATCTCGGCGATGTGCCCGGTGGCTCGGGGTTCCACCGTGGGCGGAAGAACGCCAAGTGCCGCGATGTCATCATGGAACTGCTTCGTGGTGCGCTCCGTCAGATCGCCAATGGGAACGCCCTCTTCCCTTGCCCGCGCGTTGATCTTGTCGTCGACGTCGGTGATGTTGCGCACATAGGTTACGTGGTCCGCTCCATAGTGATGGCGGAGCAGCCGGAACAGCACGTCGAACACGATGACGGGGCGCGCGTTGCCGATATGGGCATAGTCGTAGACCGTGGGCCCGCACACGTACATGCGCACGTTCGCGGGGTCGAGGGGCCTGAACGGCTCCTTTTTCCGGGTCAATGTATTGTAAAGCATCAAAGACATGCGTTCTCTCAGGGCTACCGGCCCGGGGATCGCTTTATCTGAATTTAGTCAAGCGGCGCCCGGCCAGCGGTTCTCGGCTAGCTGATAATAATGCCGCAAGTCTTAACGGCATGGTGGGGCGCGGTTTTCATCGGATGGGCAAAATGATGGAAAGCCCCGGTTCCGTCAAGTACGCCGCCAAAACAGGGTTGCCATGCCGTTTCCAGCCTACCGGCGTTTGACGGTTTCTCCTAACCATGAACGATGACCGTAGCCGAGCAACAGCAACACCGTTTTGGCCTGGCGCTCGTTGCCATGGCCGCCATTGCCTGGTCCACGTCCGGGCTGTTCGTCCGGCTTATCACCGCCGACTTGATGACCATGCTGTTCTGGCGCGGCATCTTCTCGGGCGGCGCCATGATGCTGCTGTTCTTCTTTATCGAAAGGGCCAAGGCCTGGGCAATCCTGGGCGGGCTCAAGTGGCCGGCGCTGGCGGTCGCGGTATTGTCGGCGCTTGGAATGATCACCGGCATCGGAGCCTTGCGCTACACCAGTATCGCCGATGCCATGGTCATCTATGCCACCGTGCCGTTCGTCACGGCGGGCATAGCCTATGTGTTTATCGGCGAGAAGCCGGCCCGCTCCACAATGGTGGCAAGTGTCGTTGCCCTGGCTGGCGTGGCGATCATGATGTGGGGCAGTGCCTGGGGCGGCAGCCTGTTCGGCAAGGCGCTTGCCCTGACGATGGCGTTTTGCATGGCGGGTTTTACCACCATCATGCGGCGCCACCGGGACGTGGCGATGCTTCCCGCCATCGGCATTTCCGCCTGGCTCTGCTCGCTGTTCTGCTGGTTCTTTGCGGAGCCCCTCGGAGTATCGGCAAGAGATCTCGGACTTCTCGCCCTGTTCGGGGTTGTCCAGAATGCAGCGGGGCTTGCTCTTTACACTTTCGCCTCGCGCCGGATTCCCGCCGCCGAAGCTACCCTCATTGCCGCCATGGAAGTCCCCTTGGCGCCCCTCTGGGTTTGGCTTTTCCTCGGCGAAGCATCGCCCCCGCAAACCCTTTTGGGCGGTGCTGTGGTTCTCACGGCCCTCTTTGGCCACATCCTAGTGCAATTCCGCAGCAGCACTCAGAGCGATGCGCAGCCGTTCCGGGCAGCGCCGTAACGATCACGCGGTGACGGTCGCCGCCGATTGGCCGAACAGTATTTTCCGTTCCTCGTCGGTCATGGGTTTCGAATAGGACGCCGCCACGCCCTCGTAGGCCCGGATGGTGGCGGGCCGCGCAGCGACCCTGTCAAACCAGCGCTTGAGATGCGGAAAATCCGCGATCTTCTGCATATGGCGCTCGTGGGGCACGATCCAGGGATATGAGGCCATGTCGGCAATCGAGTATTCGCCGGCGATGAAGTCGCGGCCCGCCAGCCGTTTGTTGAGCACGCCATAGAGGCGGCCTGTCTCGTTGATGTAGCGGTCCATGGCATAGGGAA
>JACMJT010000637.1 GCA_014380505.1 Hyphomicrobiales bacterium
AGATCCGAAAGCTGCCGACTACTGGTTGCCGGTGGATCAATATATCGGCGGCGTGGAACACGCCATCCTGCACCTTCTTTACTCGCGGTTTTACTGCCGGGCCATGACGCAGACCGGCCATCTCAACGTCAAGGAGCCTTTCGCCAGCCTGTTCACCCAGGGCATGGTCATTCATGAAACCTTCCGCACGGCCGCGGGCGAATGGATTTTTCCCGCCGATGCCGAATACCAGGACGGCCGCTGGATTTATGCGAAGACCGGCGAGCCTCTGACCCTGGGCGGCATCGAAAAGATGTCCAAGTCGAAACGCAATGTCATAGACCCCGAAGCCATCCTCGAACGCTACGGCGCCGATACGGCGCGCTGGTTCATGTTGTCCGATACGCCGCCCGAGCGCGACATTGAATGGACCGAGGAGGGCGTCGAAGGCTCCTGGCGTTTCACACAACGCCTCTGGCGCATGGTGAACGATGCGGCGAAGATCGGGCCGGGGAACGCATCAGGCAGCCTCACCGATGACGGCATCGAACTCCGCCGCACCGTTCACCGGTCCTTGCTTGCGGTCACCGGCGATCTCTCGAATCTGCGCTTCAACCGGTCGATTGCGCGGGTCTATGAAGTAGCAAATGCCCTGGGCTCTGCTCTGCAGCAGCAAAAGCCGTCTCCAGCACTGCGGGCTGCAATTGGCGAAGCGGCGAACATCATGGTATTGATGCTGGCGCCCATGATGCCGCATCTGGCCGAAGAGTGCTGGAAGGTGCTGGGCCATCGAACCGCGGTCGTTGATACGCCGTGGCCCACGGCGGAGGCAGCGCTTGTGGCCGAGGATGAGGTTACCATTGCGGTGCAGGTGAACGGCAAGCGGCGCGATGAAATCCGCATCCCGAAAGGGTTGCCATCCGGGGACGTCGAAACCATGGCGTTGAAGCTCGAATCGGTCACACGGGCGCTCGCCGGACGGCCCCCAAAGAAAGTGATTGTGGTGCCCGGCCGGATTGTCAATATTGTGGGTTGATGATGATGCGGGGTCCTATCCAATTTGCCTTGATCTGCAGTCTCGCCCTTGGCGGATGCAGCTACCGGCCGTTGTATGGGACGACGAACGAAAACCGCGCCGTGGCGGGCGAGCTCGCGTCCATTGCAATCCCCGAGGCCGACAGCAGGCTGGGCCAGATCATCAGGAACGATTTGTTGTCGGCGATGCGCCCGGCCGGCACCGCATCCAACGACCGTTACCGGCTTGAGCTGAAACAGGCGAGTTCAAGGACGAATATCATCGAAAAGAAACAGCCGAACGTGACGCGAAACGCGGTCAGTGTGTCCGTTAAGTTTTCGTTGCTGGACGGCGCCAAGGAAGTCTACAGCGGCAAGACGTTCTCCCAGGTTTCCTACGATGTCGTGCGCCAGCCATTTGCCGACATGCAGGCCGAGAACGACGCCGTGGAGCGCGCCGCCCATGAATTGAGCGCCGATATCCGGACCCGCTTGGCGTCCTATTTCGCCACCCACTAGGGTTTGCATCCATGGCCATTCTCAAGGTCTCGGGCCTGGAGGGGTTTCTGCGCAAGCGCAATCCCGCGATCGGCGCCATTCTTATTTATGGCGAAGACCAGGGCGCGGTGCGGGGTCTGGCCAGCAGGGCTGTGCAACATATCGCCGGAAGCCTTGAGGATCCCTTCGCCGTGGCCATCCTCGACGGTGATGCGTTGTCCGCCGATCCCGGCCGGCTCTCCGATGAGGTCCTCTCTCTGCCGTTCTCGGGCGGCGCTCGCGTGGTTTGGGTGCGGGGCTCCGGCCAGGGTTTTCTGAAAGCGATTGAACCCGTGCTCGGCGGATCGGTGAAAGGCAATATGGTGATCGCCGAAGCGGGGAGTCTTCCGAAGCAGTCCAGCCTTCGCGGCAAATTCGAGAGCAGCGATCACGCTCTGATTATTCCGGTCTTCGAGGCTGACAACGCGGCGATGACGGAAACGATCAAGGCCGAGCTGCATCGCCTGGGCTTGCAGATTAGCGAGGATGCAAAGGCCCGCCTGATTGAACTGGCCGGGCGCGGCGGCGTAACACTGCAGCGCGAGATTGAGAAGCTGGCGCTCTATTGCCAGGGCGTGCAACAGGTCACCCTCGAAGACGTCGAGGCTATCTGCGGTGACGGCCTGTGGGCCGAAACCGGTGATCTGGCGGACGCGGTGTTTGCCGGAAACATCGCCGATGCCGACCGCTTCTTCACGCAGCTTGTGTCGAGCGGCGTAGACCCGGGCCGCATTTTGTCGGCGGCCCACGGCCATGCGGTGCGTCTGATTGAACTCCGTCAGTCTGTCGAGCGGGGCATGGGAGTAGAGCAGGCCGTCAGGTCGGCGCGTCCGCCGGTTTTCTTCAAGCGCCAGGCCACCATGCAGAACCAGCTTGCAGCGTGGACGTCGGAGGACCTGCTGGCGGCAGCAGCGTCATTGCATGGAGCCATTTGCCAGGAGAGATTGAATGCGGGATTGGCAGAAAGCCTCGCCAATCGCTCCCTGCTTGCCGTGGCGCGGATGTCCAGGTCCTTCCGTGTACGGATGAATTAGCCGCCTGACTGGAGCCGCTTGCAGATTTCTTCCAGTTGTTCGAGAGATTTGTAGCCGATGCTGACAGTGCCGCCGGCTATGCCCCGGTCATGGATCTCGATTTTGAGACCCAGCGCTTCGGCCACCGATCTTTCAAGGGCTTTCGTATCGGCGGTCTTTTCGGTTTTTGGTTTCGCTTGGCGGGGCGGAGCGGCTTGCCGGGTCAGGCTTTCCGCTTCGCGCACTGAGAGTCCAAGCTGAATGATCTGTTCCGCCAGCTCGGCTGGCGAATCCGTAGCAACCAGGGTGCGGGCATGGCCGGCGGTGAGCTTTCCGGCCTCGATCTGCCGCCGGACGGAATCCGGCAGATTGAGCAGGCGCAGCGTATTGGCGATGTGGCTCCGGCTTTTTCCCACCGATTCGGCGAGCTGCGCTTGCGTGTAGCTGAATTGCTCCAGCAACAGATTATAGGCGCGCGCTTCCTCCAGCGGATTGAGGTCGCTGCGCTGGATGTTTTCGATCAGCGCGATTTCGAGCGCTTCGCCATCGCTGAACTCCCGGATCAGAACTGGGATTTCATGCACTCCGGCCCTCTGCGCGGCGCGCCAGCGCCGTTCGCCGGCGACGATTTCATATTCGCCATCGGCCCTGGTGCGCACCACCAGCGGCTGGAGCAGGCCCTTTTCGCGAATCGATTTGGCGAGGTCGTCGAGATCGGCCTCGGCAAAATATTTGCGGGGGTTATTCGGGCTGGCGTGCAGAAGCTCGACCGGCATATGCCGGAGGCTGCGGATGTCCTGAATAACGGCGTCCTCGGTCGTGTCATCGCCGATCAGGGCTGCCAGTCCCCGCCCCAGCCGCTTCTTCTGAGCTTGCATCATGTTCCGTCCTCAAGTCCCTGAAGTCATACCGGATGCGGTATGACCGATGTTCCGTATCCGAATCGATTATGCGGCCCGCAACTGACGTTCCCGCCGGATCACTTCCGACGCCAGCTTGATGTAGGCCTGTGAGCCCGAGCAGCCATTGTCGTAAAGTAGGACTGGCTTGCCGTAGGAAGGCGCTTCCGACACCCGCACATTCCGCGGTATGACTGTCTGGTAGACCTTGTCGCCGAGGACGCTTCGCACGTCCTCCGCCACCTGTTCGGACAGGCTGTTGCGCCGGTCGAACATGGTCAGCACGACCCCCTGGATCGAAAGCCGCGGGTTGAGAGTGACCTTCACCCTCTCCACCGTCTTAAGCAGCTGGCTCAATCCCTCAAGCGCAAAGAACTCGCATTGCAGGGGAACCAGTACGGCGTCCGCCGCCGACAGGGAATTAATCGTGAGAAGATTGAGCGAGGGCGGGCAGTCCACCAGAATGTAACTGTAGGTTCGCGCCGGCAGCGCTGCCTGCTGATGGCGCTTGATCGCATCGGCGAGGCGGTGGGTCTTGCGTTCGAGCGTCGCCAGTTCGAGCTCGGCGCCAAGCAAATCCATGGTCGAGGGCGCGCAATGCAACCGCGGTATGCCCGATTCAACGATCACGTCGCGGAGTTCAGCTTCACCGATCAGCACATGGTAGGACGATTTCTGCGTGGGCTTGCGCGCGATGCCAAGCCCTGTGCTGGCATTACCCTGGGGGTCCAGATCGACGATGAGCACTGTCTCGCCCACGGCAGCCAAGGCCGTACCCAGATTGATGGCGGTTGTCGTCTTCCCGACGCCGCCCTTCTGATTGGCAATCGCCAGAATGCGCGGTTCTTGTTCAGGATTGGACACGTATGGCCTCCTTCACCTCCAGTATGACCCCGTTCGAATCAATCATGCTGGGATGCGTGTGGTATACCAGCTTCCAGCATTTGGCGGCCGCGGTCAATTCAGCGTCAACATCTTGCCCCTTGTGGAAAAGCCCGGTGGCGCCTCGCTCCATAAATGGAGCTGCATATCCCAGAAGTTGATCGAGGGGCGCCAACGCCCGCGCCAGCACGAGTTGAACGTCTGGTCGGGAAGCGTCATGCCGCACGGTTTCAATGCGTGTCGGATGAACCGTGGCTGGGGCGCCCGTATGGCGAATGGCTTCCCGAAGAAACGCCGCCTTCTTGCCGTTGCTCTCGTAAAGATGGACAGGGACGCCTGAGACGATTGCGATAACAAGACCGGGGAGTCCTGCGCCTGCCCCCAGATCGGCAATGCTTTGAACCTGATGACCCATCAGAGGAAGCAATTGCAGGGAATCGGCAATATGGCGCTGCCAGATCTGATCGGCCGTCGATGGCCCGATCAGATTGATCCGCCGCTGCCAGGTGAGCAGCAGGGAAACATATCTCTCCAGCCTGTCCAGTGATTCACGTGAAACATTGAATTGGCCGAGAAGGTCGAGAGGGCCTGGTTGCGCCATGGATCAAGCGATCTTGCGGACATCCCGCCGCTTGACGTGGCCCAGAAGCGCTGCCAGCGCCGCCGGTGTCATGCCCTCGATCCGCGCTGCCTGGCCGAGAGTGGCGGGATTGATGCGCCCGAGTTTCTGGCGAAGCTCCGCCGAGAGGCTCGCGATCGCCCCATAGTCGAGGTTGAGAGGCAGAGTCAGTTGTTCTTCTTTTCGAAGCGCTACGATGTCGGCTTCCTGCCTGTGGATGTAACCCGAATAGAGCGCATCGGCCTCGAGCGAGGCGATGGCGAATGCCGGAAGGCGGCCTAGCTGCGGCCAGATGGTTTTGACCCTCTCAAGTCCCACGTCCGGCATGGCGATGAGATCGCGCGCGGTTCGCCGCTGGCCGTCCTGGTTGACGCGCAATCCCAGTTTCTGTGCTTGCGATGGGGTGAGCGAGAGCTCAAGCGCCAGCGCTCGCGCCTGCTCGATGATCGACTTGCGTTCAGCAAAGCGCTGGGCGCGAACCGGGCCAACAATTCCGAGGCCCATGCCAACGGGCGTCAGCCTTTCATCGGCGTTGTCGGCGCGAAGCGTCAGGCGATACTCGGCCCGCGAGGTAAACATGCGGTAGGGTTCGGAGACACCGCGCGTCACCAGATCGTCGATCATCACGCCGAGATAACCTTGGCCACGGTCGAAGACGGCGGGAGATTGCCCGCCTGCCTTTCGCGCTGCGTTCAATCCAGCCACGAGCCCCTGGGCTGCTGCTTCCTCATATCCGGTGGTGCCGTTGATCTGGCCCGCGAGAAACAGGTTCGGCAGGGCCTTGACCTGGAGCGATGCGTCAAGCTCGCAGGGATCGATATAGTCGTATTCGATGGCATAGCCCGGCCGGAC
>JACMJT010000638.1 GCA_014380505.1 Hyphomicrobiales bacterium
GGCCGGCGCGATTGGCTCGGCCGCCCGCAGGGAGTCCGCGATCATGATCGTCCGCCGCGCCGCCGCAAAGCGGGTGCGGGCGAGGGCGGCTTCACGGGCGGCCGCCATCTGCCTTGGTGTTAGCTGCGCTACTGGATCACTCGGCGAGGGGAGTGGGCCTTCCACCGATTCCCACCGGTCCACCATGATCAGGCTCAGGTCGGGCCGTTGGAGCAGCTCCGCCAACAACACCGCCGTACATTCGTTTTACTCCTAGCTCCCGTTCTTAAGGTAGCTCTATGATGGATAAAATAGATGAAAATCGGGTGCGAGAGTTCTGGGATAATGGAATGTCGATCGCCTGCGGGCAAACGCTATTTGAATATTTACGTGAAGAAGACCGTCCGATATGGGCAAGCAATGTACTAAAAACGATGGCTGAACTGGCGGGCATTCAGCTTGCAGAAATTGATGAGGCTATTGATTTGGCCCGTACACCCAATCGGTGGCCCGAAGGCCACTTGATGTTCGACAAGCTCCGAACCATGCTACTTCGATTATCTTGGGAACCTCAATCACGGGACGATCACGCATTAACAAAGAAGCTGATTAGTTTGGCGGAACTTACCGCGAAAGTTTCTTACAATGCAACAAATCCACCGGACGCGTTTGATGATGATAACGGCTGGTACATTCCCAATGCGACGTTTAAAATTGTAGGAATAATTGATGGCGAAGCCGTGGCAGACAAGGTAGTTCGAGCGCTTGCATCCTGTCTTTTCTGACGATCTCTAGTGGTTCATTCCTCTCGATTATACGGGTGGTCGTTGAGTGCGTCCGATCTTCCTGACCGGGCGTGCCACTTGATCAAGGACGATCACCATGAAGAAGTACATTGTGAAGCTGGATGCGCAGGAACGTTGCCGGCGCCCGAGCACGGCCAAGTGAAAGGTAGATTGCGGTGAGTTCCGTGCGTGAGTGGTTTATTCCCCAGCGGCTATTCGACCAAGGACAGTACCTGTCGACTGAGCCTCGCAAGCCGTTCCTGGTGACACTCGGCCGGCTGAAGAAACCGCTTCGCCCCCGCCTCGAGGCTCGGGTCGGTGATGAGCCGGTTGAACTGATCCACCAATTCATTTGTGTTATCCGGCGCCGCCATCAGGCCCGCACCGGCTTGCTCGACTGCGTAGCTCACCAGAACGGGTTCGAGAACCAGCGGGATATGCAGCGCGGGCTTGCCCGCCTCCAGCGCGTGCAGCGCCGTGGCGTGGGTGCCGCTGCCGATCACGAAGTCGCATTCCGAACAGGCCCTGAGGATGTCCACCGGCTGGTGGAGCAGTTGCATCTGGGCCGTGTGGTAACGAGCGCGGAACGCTTCATCCACCGTCGGACAAAAAAACAGCGCCGGCAGATGGGACTTCGCAAGGGCTTCCAGCAGCACCGGCAGCGCCGGGAACGGCTTGAGATAGCCGAACACGCGCTTGCCCGGGCCCGCCGGCCACTGCGGCGGCGGCGCATCGCCGATGGTGAACACGCCCAGGTAGTCCGGCTTGCCGGTCCGCGGAGCAAAGGGGTCCAGCAACTCGATGGTCGTCAGGATGGACTGATCGAATCCACGGTATATCTCCGCCATCGACGACAGCGGCGGCACATTGAACCGGTGAAGCGCGTCGTTCATGTGGCCGAGCAGCCTGGCCTCATCCTGCGGGGCGGTGGCAAGTTCCCACTGGCGCCACGGCCGCAACACCGGGAGCGGGCGGTCTTGCGGAGGCTGGCAGAACCCGTTGCCGATGATGGCGCGTTTCATTCCGAGCCCCGTGGACGCGAGCAGTGCCGTGGGGCTGTGGTCGAAGACGATCGCGTCCGGGCAGACGGACAGGATCAACTGCCGCCATGACGTGGTTGCGGCCAGCAGGGTCGGGCCGTCGCCGAAACCGATGTTGTGCAGCAGGTGCGCGTAGGTGGCCACTTGGAGGAGCCGCTTCCGCGGCATCGCCACCCGCGGTGCGCGGACAATCTCGACAGGATATCCCGCGAAGACCTGCTGTGCGTTTGCCAGATGACAGGCCGCGACGACTACCCGGTGCCCTCGCTCAATCAAAGGAAGGCATGCGGTGCGAATCTGAACGAGGTGACCCAGGCCCAACCCGAGTTCCCAAGTGAAAAGGACGGTGGCCATCGTTCGTGTCTTGACCGGAAAATGGCAGGCTCTCGCCCGTCACCAGGACGTGTGAACCAAAGCCAATCCATGATACCACGTCCGCGCCCGTCCGAAAGATGACGCACGATGGATGAATATGAAGGCGAACGGGCGGAACGCTCTGAGCGATGGCTTCGCCGATGCCTTGCTGATGTTAGCGACTGCCGCTCACCAACGCCGAGCCAGCATCATGCGGCATTCGACGATCCGCTTGACGATGGACCGCTACACGCACGCGGACCGCGATCAAGCGCGGGAGGCACAGACCCGCATGCCCGCACTGACGATGCCGCCCAAAGCCACGGGCACGGATGATCCAGTGGCACCGACGGACGCGCGCAGCGCGCAATCAGCCAAACCAGGGGGTTCTGACGCGCCCATCGGCGCTCAAAACACCACCGGGATGATCGATGAAGGAAAAGAAAAAACCCCTTGTGACCAAGGGGTTTCTCAGCGAAGCATCGGTGAATGGGAGCGGTTGGATTTGAACCAACGAAGGCGTGAGCCAGCAGATTTACAGTCTGCCCCGTTTGGCCGCTTCGGTACACTCCCCCTAGCCGGGCCGTGAAGCGTATCGCGGATTTGTCGCGGAATCAAACAGGTGGGCGCGTGGCCGCGGTTGCGACAAAACGCGATGCGGTGGTGCCCCTGATGGCGAAACGAAGGTGCCGATCGGATCAGCCGGGAAGGCGCCGCAAATCATCTCAATAGCGCACCTCGGGATGAATCGGATAGTCATTTCGCCCGCATCGCTGGATGCCTTTTCCTCATTGAACCCTTGGGCAGATTCGCATACCTTCGTTCCGAGTGGCTTCATGAATAATTGGACATCGCGGGTGGATTTCCGAGGGGCTTGATGAAGAATGGTTTGGGACACTTCAGATCGTTGTCGCGTTGGGCGAAAAAGGCCGCGATGGTCAACCGCGCCCAGCGCCGCAGGCAGGCAAGTCTCTTAAGAAGAAGCGGCGCAGCACCCGCCGCGCCGGCGTTTGCCGGCATCGAGGCGTTGGAATCAAGACTGCTCATGGCAGCGGACATAACGGTCCTGGGCAACAACATCAGCATTGTCGATGGTGACTCGACGCCCATTGCGGCCGACTTCACCGACTTCGGCGTGGTTGGGCAGGGCACCATCGCC
>JACMJT010000639.1 GCA_014380505.1 Hyphomicrobiales bacterium
GGACGGATGTACTAAACCGGTATCTGCACCACGGCGCGAAGGCCTCCGGCAGGGCTTTCATCCAGCTTGATTTCACCGCCATGGGCATGGGCGATATCAAGGGCGATGGCCAGGCCCAGGCCCGTTCCCGTCTCATCAAGGTTGCGGGCATTGTCGAGCCGCACAAAGGGTCTGAATGCATCTTCGCGGTTTTCAGCCGGAATGCCCGGCCCATCATCATCGACAAGGATGGTAAGCAAGCGGTTTTCAACCCCGCCCTTCACCTTCACATTGCTTGCATAGCGCACCGCATTGCCGAGAAGATTCGAGATCAGGCGCCGGAAGGCATTGGGCTTGATGCTGACATCCACATCCTGCACATCAAGGGCGACATGGGATTTTCCCCGCGCCACGGCAGAGGCAACCGAGCTGAACATCTGCGCAAGATTGACGTCTTCCGACCTCTCGCCGCCGTCACCGCGGACAAAGGCCATGTAGGCCTCCAGCATGCGCTGCATTTCCTCCACGTCTTCCTTGAGCGGTTTTATCTTTGGCCCATCGCCGAGAAAAGCCAGCTCCAGCTTGAAGCGCGTAAGAATGGTGCGCAGGTCATGGGAAACACCGGCCAGCATGGCAGTGCGCTGCTCCACGTGGCGGGCAATGCGGCTCTTCATGTCAACAAAGGCGAGGCCCGCCTGACGGACCTCCCTGGCGCCGCGCGGCCGGAATTCCGTAACCTCGCGTCCCATGCCAAAACTCTTGGCGGCATTTGCCAGCTCAACAATGGGTGCGATTTGTTTTCGCAGGAAAATAACGGCGATAATCAGGAGAACGAGCGAAGACAGCAGCATTCCCAATAACAGCATGCCCGTGTTGGCGGCATAGGCCCGGTCCTCGTCGGTGCGAATGCGGAAGATCAGGCCTTTTTCAACTTCGACCTGAATTTCAACCTGGCCATTTTGCGCCGTGCTGTTGATCCAGAACGGCCGTCCCGTTTCGCGTTCAAGATATTTCGTCATCTTGTCGTCAACCAGCGAATAGAGCGTGCGGTCAATGGGCGCCGGCAACGTAGCTCAACGATCGATTTCCAACCCCAGATCCAACCGCTTGTTGGCCACAGATTCAATTTCCTTGATGGCCGCTTCGGATTTGTTCGAACGGTCATAGAGATCGGTGACCAGGCCAATTTCGCGGGCCAGAGACCGGCCAAGGACCTTGGTGACATTGTCCCAATGGCGCTCGAGGATAATTCCCGCCATGATGGTTTGCAGGAGCACGATGGGCGCAATGACGATGATCAGGGAACGGGTGTAGAGCCCCGTCGGCAGATGACGCTCGAGAAATCTGTTGAAGCGGAAATAGTAGTCACTCATCCCACCACCTCATCGTCAACATAGAGGGCATAACCCGCGCCGCGCACCGTCTGCAGATAAACCGGATTGGCCGGATCGCTCTCGATCTTCTGGCGCAGGCGGTTTATTTGAACGTCGACGCTGCGCGCGCTCTCCTCGGAGCCCGGCTGCGAAAGCTCCAGCCGGCTGAGCGGCGTTCCGGATTTGTAGCTCAACAGGCGCAACAAATCTTTTTCACCTGAGGTGAGCCGCACCAGGTCGCCATTTTTGCGCAGCTCGCCGCGCGGCACATTGAACTGAAATCCGCCAAAGCGGACGTCGGTCTTGGGCGTCGCGGCGATGCCTACCCGGCGCAAAAGATTCTTGATGCGGAGCAGCAGTTCGCGCGGCTCGAAGGGCTTGGCGAGGTAATCGTCGGCGCCGCTTTCGAGCCCGGCGATGCGGTCGGCGGCCTCGCCCCGCGCAGTGAGGAGGAGGACGGGGACATCGCTGGTCTTGCGGAGCGCGGCGGTCAGGCTGAGCCCGTCCTCGCCGGGCATCATGACGTCGAGCACGATGAGATCGAAGGTGAAGTTCTTCAGATGCTGGCGCGCCTCGGCGGCGTCGGCGGCCATGGTGATGCGGTAGCCGTTGGTCGACAGAAAACGCTGCAGCAGGGTGCGGATGCGCGTGTCGTCGTCGACGACCAGGATGTGGCGGTTGTCGCCTTCGACGGGGGCGAGAGCTTGGCTCATGTCAGTTTCCCGCGCCGATCATGGCGAGCACGCGCGGGCGCTCGTCCTCCGCGATGAGGCCGGCGAGCACCTTGCGGAAGCCGGCGACGGCGTCCGGGCC
>JACMJT010000640.1 GCA_014380505.1 Hyphomicrobiales bacterium
ATTAAATCCAGCACTTGGGTTCATCGATGCCGCTCCACCCTTCATCATTAGTGAAGGAGCCATGCCCGGCGCAGGACAACTTCGAAATGACCGTTAGCCCCTCTCCTCCCCATCGCGTGACCGCGACGGGTCCCTTCCTCTCCCCGCTTCGCGGGGCGAGGACATTTGTCTTCGCTTCCTTAACCGGAAAGCAGGACTAAGCGTGGCCCGCCTCGCTTGACAGCATGGCGGGATCGACGCCGATTTTGGCAAGGGCTTGGCTGTACTTGTCCTCGTGGGCGGTGCCGAACAGGAGGTCTTCGTCGGCAGGGCAATGGAGCCAGCCATTGTGCTGGATTTCATCCTCAAGCTGGCCCGGCGCCCAGCCGGAATAGCCGAGCGCCAGCATGGCCCGTTTCGGACCTTCGCCCTTGGCCATGGCGCGTAGGATGTCGAGCGTGGCGGTGAGTGCGATGCGCGGCGTCACCGGCAGGCTTGAATCGGGCGAGAAATAATCGGAGGTATGCAGCACGAAGCCGCGCCCCGGTTCGACGGGGCCGCCGAACTGCACCGCCATGCCCATGATGTCCTCGGGGATATTGAAGCCCCCGGTCTCGGGAACGATATCGAGCCGCGAAACCAGATCGCCGAAATTCATCATGGGCGCCACCTTGTTGACGATGATCCCCATGGCGCCGCTTTCCGAGTGCACGCACAAATAGATCACCGAATGGTCGAAGCGCGGATCGGCCATGCCGGGCATGGCGATCAGCACCTGGCCGTCGAGATAGGATCGTGCCTTCATTGCCGATTTTCCTCGCGGTGGCGAACGCCAAACTATCTTGGATTGGCGCCCCCGTATAGCGCTTGGCGGTGACGGGAACGTGATTGGCGAATGCCGCCGTGCGTTGCATATAGGCAGCCATGAATCGCCGGACAATGATTTCAAGTCTCCTGGGCCTTTCGCTTGGGGGCAGGCTAGCGCAAGCCCAGACGCAGCCCTACCGCGTGTCGCTCATCGGTGGAGGGTTTGAGGCAGGCGAATGGCGGGCGGGAATTCTGGTCGAACTTGATCGTGGCTGGAAAACCTACTGGCGCATGCCGGGCGAGGCGGGCATTCCGCCGAAATTTGACTGGGCGAAGTCCCAGGGGCTCATCGGCGCTGACGTTCTTTATCCTTTGCCTGAGCGGTTGCACGACCTCAGCGGCGAGACGATTGGGTACCAGCAACGCGTGGTGTTCCCGGTGATCGCGAAGCCCGTGGCGGATGCAGCGGCTGTGAAACTTCATCTCGATCTCTTCTTCGCCGTCTGCAAGGATATTTGCATTCCCGCGAAGGCCGAGGACACACTTGCCTTCGGCAGCGCCAATGCTGAGGACACCAGCACCGTCGAGGACTGGATGAAGCGCGTGCCGATCCGGGGAACAGCAGTCCGCTCCGTGACCTCCGTGATGGCCGGCAAGAAAGCCATTCTCGTGGTGGCACTCACCCAGCCAGCTGATGATATCTTCGTTGAATCCGCAAGCCCCGCCTATTTCCGCA
>JACMJT010000641.1 GCA_014380505.1 Hyphomicrobiales bacterium
AAGGCGGCGAGACCGCGGCGCAGGCGGAGGCGCCGAAACCTGCGGCAGGTAAGGCGCCAATTAAAGTTACAAGCACGGCCAAGACTGGCACCAAGGGTTTGGCATCGCCTGCCGTCAGGGCGCGCGCCGCCACATTGGGGATCGATCTCGCCGCCATTGCGGGAAGCGGGCCGGGATCGATCATCCAGCATGGGGACCTCGATCAAATCCTGCAGGCCAAGGCTGGGCCAGCGCCCGTAAAACCGGCGATAGCGGCGAAGGAAGACGGTGTTGAGGACATCAAGATTTTCGGCCTTCGGCGGCGTATCGCCGAACGGATGCTGGAGTCGACGCGGCGTATCCCGCATTTTGCCTATGTGGAAGAAGTGGATGTGACGGAGCTTGAGGCGCTGCGCGGCAAGCTCAACGCCGCCGGTGGGACGCGCGGACGCCTGACCATGCTGCCATTTTTGATCCGGGCGCTGGTCAAAGTCATTGCTAAACATCCTGGCGTCAATGCTCATTTTGACGACGAAGAGGGTGTGATCCGGCGATTCAGATCGGTTCACGCTGGCATTGCCACACAGACGGAGCGCGGATTGCTGGTGCCGGTGATCCATAACGCGCAGGATTTTGACTTGTATGAACTGGCGGCGGAGATCGCGCGGCTGAGCGAAGCGGCGCGGGCGGGCAAATCGAATCGCGAGGAACTTTCGGGCTCAACCATCACGGTGACGAGCCTCGGCGCATTGGGCGGTATCGCCGCGACGCCGATTATCAATCCGCCGGAAGTTGCCATTGTCGGCGTGAACCGCATGGCGGAGCGGCCGATGGTTCGCGATGGCACGGTTGTCATCCGCAAGATGATGAACCTGTCATCGTCGTTCGACCATCGTATTGTCGATGGCTATGAGGCGGCGACCTTCATCAAGGCGGTGAAAGATTTGCTGGAAGCTCCCGCTGCACTCGTTGATACCTGATGAAGACCTGGGCCGAGGTTGCGCCGCAACTGATCGACGTGGCGATGGGCAGGTCGCCCGCCGATACGGTGATCCGCAACGGGCGCTGGGTGAATGTGCATTCGGGCGAGATAGTCCCTCAGACCGATGTGGCCGTCGTGGCCGGACGCTTTGCCTATGTGGGGCCGGATGCTTCGCATACGATTGGAGCTTCGACGCAGGTGATCGATGCGGCGGCGCGCTATCTGGTGCCGGGGCTGTGCGACGGGCACATGCATGTGGAAAGCGGCATGGTGACGGTGACGGAGTTCGCGCGCGCCGTGATCCCCCATGGCACGACCACAATGTTCATCGATCCCCATGAGATCGCCAATGTGCTGGGGCTCGCCGGGGTCAAGCTCATGCATGACGAGGCCATGGATCTGCCGATCAATGTGCTGGTGCAAATGCCATCCTGTGTGCCGAGTGCGCCGGGGCTGGAAAATGCCGGGGCGTCGCTGGGCGTGGCCGAAATCAGGGAGGCGATGTCTTGGCCCAATATCATCGGCCTTGGCGAAATGATGAATTTTCCGGGAGTGGCCCGCAACGACGCCACCATGCTGGGCGAGATCGCGGCGGCGCAAAGCGCGCGGAAGACGGTTGGCGGGCACTACGCTTCGCCGGATCTCGGGAGAGCCTTCCATGCCTATGTGGCGGGCGGGCCAGCCGACGACCACGAGGGAACGCGGCTGGAGGATGCGGTGGCGCGGGTGCGGCAGGGCATGAAAGCCATGCTGCGGCTGGGGTCGGCGTGGTACGACGTGGCAGCGCAGATCAAGGCTGTTACGGAACTGGGGTTGGATTCGCGCAATTTCATTCTGTGTACGGATGACAGCCATTCCGGCACGCTGGTGAATGAGGGTCACATGAACCGGGTGGTGCGCCATGCCATTGCGCAGGGGCTGAAACCGGTGACGGCGATCCAGATGGCGAGCCTCAATACGGCGGAACATTTCGGCATGGAAAAGGAACTGGGCTCGATCACGCCGGGCCGGCGCGCGGATTTGCTGCTGACGCCGGACCTTGAGACGTTGCCCATCGATATGGTGATGGCGCGGGGGCGGATGCTGGCCGAGGGCGGCAAGCTTACGGCGGATATTCCGCCCTATGCCTATCCCGCGAGTGCGCGCAACACGGTGAAGCTGGGACGGAAGCTTGCGGCGAAGGATTTCGATATCACGGCGCCGAAGGGAGCTAACGTGGTTACGACGCGGGTGATTGGCGTTATCGAAAACCAGGCGCCGACGCGGGCGCTGGAGAGACAGCTCAAGGTTTCGAACGGCCTCGTTGAAATGGATGGCAAGGCCGACGTTTGCCAGATCGCCGTTGTCGAACGCCACCGGGGCACGGGGGCTACGACCAATGGTTTCGTGTCGGGCTTCGGCTATGATGTTCCCTGCGCGGTGGCGAGCACCGTTGCCCATGACAGCCATCACATGATCGTGGTGGGCACCGACAAGGCATCCATGGCCGCCGCGGCGAACCGGCTTGCCGAGGTACAGGGCGGCATCGCCGTGGTGCGCGAGGGCAAGATCGTGGCGCTCGTGGAATTGCCAATCGCCGGCCTCATGTCGGACGAGCGGGCGGAGGCCGTGGCGAAGAAGGCTGCTAAAATGGTGGAAGCGATGCGGGCCTGCGGGTGCAAACTGAACAACGCCTTCATGCAGCATTCGCTGCTGGCGCTGGTGGTGATACCGGAGCTTCGGATATCGGATGAAGGGCTGATCGATACGGTGAAGTTCGAGAAGACAAGTTTGTTTGTCTGAGGCCCCGCGCGGATCAGCACCGGCGGGACTTGCGGCGGGCTTGCACGTCGGGTTAGGTTGATCGCCGTTTGCGATCAAGCTTGTACAAGGGGGAAGCGGCCATGGAATTGCCGGGCGAATTATACCTCTTCAATTTGTCTCTGCTTGCCATCTCTTTCTCCATCGTTTCGGCACTGGTTATGTTGTTGCGCCAGACCATGGGCGGCAAGCTGTCCAACTTTGACGTTTTCCTGGTCACCAACTACTCCGCACATGGGTTTGTCCTGGCAATCGCCGCCATATTACCATCGCTAATTATCCAGTTCGGGCTGCCCGTTCCAGTGGTCTGGGCCACTGCCAGCGGGCTCGCCTCGATTCTCATCGGGACGAAAACCGCGAACACGATGCGACGATGGATGGTGATTACCAAGGCCGCAATCCCGCTGGCACTGAAGGTTTCATTCGCCGCGCAGTGGTTTGGCGTCCTGCTGTTGATAGCAAATGCCGTGATTCCGAGAATTCAGGGCATTGCCTTATTCGAGCTTGCCCTTACAATTTGTCTTGCGACGATCATGTGGACGTTCGTGCGCCGCATTTCGACGCTCCTCGGCGACCATCCGAGCGAGGACTGGGATCCGAAACGAGGCTGATTGAGTCGTCATGCGGAAGAGATCGAAGACCATTATCACCTGCGCCATCACCGGGTCGATCCATACGCCATCCATGTCGCCGCATTTGCCGGTGACGCCGGATGAGATCGCCACGCAGGCGGTGGACGCGGCGGAGGCGGGGGCTGCGATTTTGCATTTGCACGCGCGAGATCCGGAGACCGGCAAGCCCGCCGGTCATCCCGACGTGTACAAGCGGTTCCTGCCGCGCATCAAGCAGGCATGCGATGCCATCGTCAATATCACCACGGGCGGCGGCCATGGCATGACCATCGAAGAGCGGATCGCAGCGGCGGAAGCCTTTTCACCGGAAATGACTTCACTCAACATGGGTTCGATGAATTTTGGCCTCTATCCCATGCTGGCGCGCTACAGCGAATTCAAACACGAGTGGGAGAGGGCCCATCTCGAAGGTTCCCGCGACTTTATTTTCCGCAATACGTTCAGCGATATAGAGAGCATTTTACAGAGATTGGGCGAAGGTCACGGCGTGCGCTTCGAGTTCGAGTGCTACGATGTGGGCCATCTCTACACGCTGGCGCATTTCCTTGACCGCAAGCTGGTCAAGCCGCCGCTTTTTGTGCAGACGATTTTCGGCATTCTGGGCGGCATAGGTCCCGACCCGCAGAACGTGCTGACCATGCGCGAGACGGCGGAGCGGCTGTTCGGCGAGCAGTATCACTGGTCGGTGCTGGCGGCGGGGCGCTTTCAGTTGCCGTTCTGTACCATGGCGGCGACCATGGGGGCCAATGTGCGAGTGGGACTCGAGGACAATCTGTTCATCGGCAAGGGCAAGCTCGCGCCCTCGAATGCGGCACTGGTGGCCAAGATGCGCCACATCCTGGAGGAACTGTCGATCGACATCGCAACGGCGGACGAGGCTCGCGCCATGCTGGAAACCAAGGGCCATGCCAACGTCAAGTTCTGATGGAGCCGGATGAGCGCGCGTGGTAGGCTCACGAAGGGCTGGATGGAGATTGGCGCATGGGCGTTTTCAGTGAAGGCAGGCGGCGATTGTTGGCAATCACCGGCATTACTTTCGCTGTAATGGCAACCGCGCCGGCATTTGCGGCGCTGGGTTTTTACCTTCCTTCTGCTCGACACGCAAAGCTCCCAAAGACGCGGGCAATCGAAGATACGGCTCTCCTTCTTCTCCGCGAGCAAAGAATTGAGGACGCGATCGCTTTGCTGGAAGCCGCCGTCGATGGGGAGCTTTCCTACAGGCATGGAACGGTATCGCTTCGGCTGCTCGATCTCCTGGCCACGGTCTATGCGAGGAAAGGCCAATTGGAAAAATTATCGGCGCTGGCGGGCCGGGTTCAAGCCACCGCCGAACGCCGCTCGCATGTTCCTCGCATCGCTACCGCATTGGGCGAGAGAGCCGGCAAGTGGGACAACCAGCATTCAAAGTGGCGGCGCGACCGGGCAAACCCGGAGGCAATCATAAAGTGGCGCTGGGCGAAACATGAAACCCGTGTTGCCGAAAAATCCGCGCGGCGGGATGACATCGTCATTGCGGTGTGATAGCTTTAGCGCGGGGTTGGGTCTTCCATCTTAGGATATGCCTCCCGGCAAGAAGGGTGTTTAGACACCCTCCAACCCTGTTCTCCCTCCACTAGCTTACGGTGCAATAGGCCTCGAGGAAGGGCGTGCGATAGCCTTCTTTTGTCCAGAGGATCGGAAAGAAGCTTTCATCCATGGCTGTATCGGCCACGCGCTTGTAGCGATTGTAGATGTAGCTCACCTCGGTGGCATGAAATTTGGCGTCGGAGGAAATACAATGGGCGACGGCGGCGCGGCGGGGTGAGCCGCCACGATTGGGACCGGAGCCATGCCAGGTGCCGCCGGCATGTATGGCGCAGCCGCCGGCCGGCACCTCCACCTGAACGATCTCCAGTTTCTGCCCCACCTTATCCGCTGCAGTTCTAAGAGATTCGCGATAGTCTTCCGGGGCGTGGAAGGCGCCCATGGGCGGGAAGCGGCCCCAGAGATGGGAACCCTTCGCATATTCGATGGTGCCGCCGCTGGCGGTGGTTTTGTCGAGGGCAATCCAGACGGTCATGTACTCCGCCGGCACGACCCAGTCGACGTAGCTGTTGTCCTGGTGATAGCCCAGTGACTTGGCGCCCGGCGGTTTCCACAACACGTTGTCCTGGCCGATGCGGGCGCCGGGCCAGCCGGCAAGCGTGGCGGCGAGGCGCCCAATTTCAGCGCTCAACACAAGGCTCGCGACGGTGCGGTCGGATTTCCAGGCATTGCAGATTTGCCGGGTGCGGTCGGGCGGGCTCTCGCCCTCACGCCAGTTCCATTCATCGGGGTATAGACCGGTTTCGAATTTGCCCCGGAAGAGCGGCTCGAAGCGGGACGCCACACGTTCTGCTTCGGCAGGCTCGATCAACCTGTCGATGATC
>JACMJT010000642.1 GCA_014380505.1 Hyphomicrobiales bacterium
GCACGAGCCCTGTCTCGTTGGCGAGCTTCTGCAACTCGACCTTCCAGAGCCGCACGCGCGCGCCGTTCGAGCCGCCGCAATCCGCCGTGATCGTCAACTCGCGCGCCTTTGGATAGCGCTCGCGCCCCATCCGTCCAAGCCAGCCGCGGATCGCCTCGACGGCGAACTCGGCCGTGTCGCTCGTGATCCCGACACTGACGAATCCGGCGTTGACCGCCACGTCGTAGACGCCGCAGGGCACCGCCTTGCCCAGCGCCTTGTCGACGAAGTCATGCACATTCACGCGACTGAGTGAGCGCTTGCCGCTCCTCGACACGAACTTCGTTCGGTCGGAGATAAACGTTCGCTCTGCGGATCACCTTTGGGGCGATAGTCGGAGCTACCGTTCTTGTTGCCGACCAGCTCCTTCTTCTTGGTATCGACCGAGATCACCGGTTGACCAGCCGCCTGCGCCGCAACCACCTTCGTGTTGATGTGCTCGAACTGCGCGTTCCTGTCCGGATGCTTTGCGCCTTCATCCGCCTTGCGATTGAGTTGGCGCGAGAAGCCGAGCTTCACCAGCTCCTTGCGCACAGTATCGGCGCTGATCGGATGGCCCATCGCCGTCAGCGTCTCAGCCAGCTTGTCCATGCTCTTCGACACCCAGATCAATGGCCGCATGGGGTCGCCCAGCGTGGCTGGCTCGACGAGGCGCTTAAGCTCGGGGACCAGTTCCAGATCGTTCTCGCTCACCGCCTTGCGCCCGCCACCGGCGCGGCGAACCTGTCCCTTCGCCAGCGGCTCCGCGCCGAGATCGTCCTCGCCACGATTGATCGTCGAGCGGGCGAGCCCAGTGATCCCCGCAACAACCGCGAGACCGCCCCAGCCGGCGGTCCGCACCTCGGCCGCCGCGAACATGCGCCGCCCCCGTTCGTCAAGCTTGCAGCCGACTGTCTCCCAGCGATATTGAATGGCGTCTTCGTCGATCATGCAACCGATGTACGCCGGTTCGCCGAGATCCGGAATCCCGGCGAGTCGAGTCACACGGTCGCACGTCCACGGATCGCGATTCAGTTATTGTTCGGCCTGTCCTAAGTATGGAGCCCGCCCAGCCCTTTAAGGCATCGTCCCGTGCCGCTCTCGTATATGTGTGACGTTGCCGACGCCGTCATCAATACGCCAACGCCCTGAAGCCACGGGCAGCAATCGACAAGCGCGGCGTGCAACGCTTCGGCGGTGAGCGGTTCTCCGTGTGGATCATAATCCAGGCAGAGCAGACCCGGCCCGTCGGGAAAGGCGAAATGGGCTTTCGACCTCGCCACGGCCGCACCCTCGACATGGGCAAGCTCTCGCTTGGTGACGACTCGGACCTGATCGTATTGGGTGATGCCAGAGCATAGCGCCCAATCGCGCCGTGTGGTCATTTGGGCGAATAAACGAGCCAAACCCGCCACGTCTTCAACGCATCGTCGATAGGCCACGCCCTCCACCATGTGCGCCGCAGCATGACTGGTCAGGCCGTCATGCTCCAACCGGAACGACTTGGAAAGCTCCGGAGGGGTGACGGCGCGAATAATCGTGAAACATGCTCGGCACGTTATGGTGCGATTAGAGTTCATGATTCGAAAATGGGGCAATCAAATAAGCTATTTCAATACCCATGGTTGCATTGAATGTTAATAAAAATTATTAATTATTACAATTCTACCTATATATGCTTAATACGCATTCAATAATTACCTATTTTCTTCCAAAGTTTGGTAAATTGGCAATGGAGATTTGCCGTTTAACTGGCAGCGGCGAGACCAAAACAGTGATTCGCTCCCGGCTTTTCGACGGCTAAACAGTATTGCGCCCATTCGGACATTAGGCCTTTGCGCGCGTCGAATAGCTTCGACCGCAGATATGCCGCCTCCGTCCCGCTGGCGATCCGATGGGCAAGCGCGGCCTCCGCTGTCTGTCTGTCAGCCTTAGCAACCTCCGCTGCCCAATCCCGGAAGGATGAACGGAAGCCATGCGGGACGAATTGGCCATACCCAGCCCGCCTCATCAGCATGATTAGAACTTGATTTGAGAACGGCTTGCCTTTCTCGTTCTGAAAGACATATGGCCCATTGCGCGGAAGCGCTTCGAGCAATTCGACCACCGGGGCGGTCAGGGGGACCATATGCGGCTCCTTCATCTTCATCCGATGCGCGGGAATGGTCCAGCGGCCAGCCTTCAGGTTGATCTCCTCCCATGTCGCCCACAAAACCTCCCCTGTCCTCGAAGCGGTGAAGATTTGGAATTGCAGCGCCCGCGCCGTCATACCGTCGCGTGTCCTCAGCAGTGTTATGAACGCGGGGACATCCTGATGAGGCATTGCGGGGTAATGCTGTGGCTCTTTGCGTGGGGGCTTGGGAAGCAGATGCTTTAACACGCTGGCCATAGCTGGATTAGTGCCAGCCGGCCGCCAGTTCCGCGCTATGGCGAAATGGAAGACGGTCTCCAGCCGCCCGCGTGTTCTGCTTCCCGTCTCGGTTCCCCAAATGGGTTTCAGGGCGGCTGCTACCTGTACAGCCTCGACATCGGGGACACGAAGCGGTCCCAAGGTCTCCGCCATACGGTCCATCGTGTTGCGCCACTGATAGCGGTGTTTCTCGTTCCCCCAAGAGCTAAGGTGTTCGCTCAGATAGAGGTTGACCACCTCGCGGAACGTGGGTGTGATCTTGGCGCGGCTTCGGCTTTGCGCCTCTGCCGTTCCTTGGCTAATTCGGTTTTCGGGTCTTTGCCTTCGCGGATCATGCGGCGGAGCCGGAGCGCTTCGGCCTCCCCTTCCGCTTGCGTGACCACGCCCACCGGGCCTAAGCCGAGCCAAGCTGTCTTGCCGCCAGGCAGTGAGGCGCGGAAGATGTAACTCCCGGCCTTGCCTGAACGCGCTTGAATGAACATGTTCTGCGCGATTTTTTGGCGGCTGCGACTCATGGCTGTTCCCCCATCCGGCCCCCCGTTTGGGGCATTGGTGAC